>JAYTHM010000357.1:0-4289 GCA_043732645.1 Frankiales bacterium | reverse complement strand
TCGTGGTGCGACTGCTCGAGGTCTGTGCCGGTGCCCGCATTCCTGCCACGCTAGCGGCGGCTACCCACAGGCAACGGTCGGCCCGCACAACCCTGTGGACAGGAGCTCAGCCCTGCTTGTACGGGTCCTGCGCCGGCGTCCGCTCGGACAGGCCGTTGTTGCCGGCACGCACGGGCACCCTGACCGTCGTACGTGGGGCCTTGGCGAAGGTGAGGGTCACGCTGATGTAGCTGCCCGCAGCGAGCGGCTTCGTCAGTCCGGTCAGCGAGATGGCCCAGGTCGCCGTGGACACCCCACGGGCAGGCACCTCGATGCTTGTCACGGGCTTGCCCGATTCGGTGAAGGCGACGGTCGAGGCCACATCACTCGAAGCGCTGACGAGAGCGTCTGAGGTGTCCCCGCTGTTGGCGAACAGGCCGGTGAGGCTCGCCGTGCCGTCGACGGGGATGGTCGAGCCGGTGTCGGGGCCTGTCACGGCAAGGTTGCGGACGGCCAGCGAGCCGACGTCGGTGTTGGCGCCGTCCTGGCGGCTGACTTCCTTGTAGGTCTCCGCGTGCAGGCCGGTGCCGCATGCGGAGCAGGCCAGGGAGGCGCTGAGCGCGAGGGCGGCGAGGGTCACGGGGCGGCGCACGAGGGCTCCTCAGGAGTCAGCTGGTCGACTTGCGGGCGAGCATGGGCAGGTCATCGGCGATGTCCGACGGCGTCACACCGCCGGGGTACACGACCGGCAGATGGTCGGAGGAGTCGTAGGCGAAGACCACCGCGGAATGCGAGACAGCGTAGCCAAGAGGCCCGAAGTGTTCGTGCGGCGCGGTGCCCTTCTCGCTGACGTGCTGGTCGGGGTGGCCGGCAAGGGTGGGCGTCACGCCGTCCGGATAAGCGGGTCGGATCCCGGTGACCGTCTGCGCGGCGGCGAGGGCGGCCGGCGAACCGAGCAGGCCAATGAAGTCGGTGGAGAACTGGTCGAGCCAGCGACGCAGCACGCTGGCCGTGTCGCGTGTGGGGTCGGTCGTGACGAAGACCACCCGGGCCTGCGTGCGCAGCGCGGGGCTGACCTTGCGCAGTGCGGCCGCGATGTCGGCCATGGCGGTAGGGCACAGGTCCGGGCAGTGCGTGTAGCCGAAGTACACATACGTCGGCCGGCCCTTCGTCTCTGCCTGGAAGTCGTAGCTGCGGCCTGAGGTGTCGGTGAGCACGTACTGCGGTCGGGCAAGGACCGGTTGCGGCTCAACTCCGTGGTAGCCGGGTGAGGCGCCGGTGGCGGGCTTGTCCGCCGACGCCGCGCCGCACCCGCCCAGCAGGGTTATGGACAGCAGCAAAGGGAGGACGCGCACCGCGTCATCCTTGCCCACATCAGGTCAGGCTCGCGCCGCGAAGCAGGAGCAGTCCTACGTCGACGGCGGCAACCACGATCACCGAAAGGAAGGGTGCGCGGCTGCCGGGACGGCGGCCCAGGGCAAGCCCGAGGCCAAACACGACCACGGCGGTGGCGACGGCGAGGGCGCCCGGCGCCGTCGTACCGGGACCGACGGCGAGCAGGACGGTTGCTGCCACCAGCGCCAGGCCGCTGAGCGCGGTGGTCAGGGGGCGCCCGAGCCGGTGCGGCAAGCCGCGCACGCCGGTCTCGAGGTCGTCCTCGAGGTCGGGCAGCACGTTAGCGCCGTGCGCCCCGACGCCGAGCAGCGCACCGGCGCCGGTCGCCCACCAGGGCGCCCAGGGGTGGCCGGGCAGGCTTAGGGTGACGATCGACGGCACCAGCCCGAAGCTCACGGCGTACGGCAGGAACGACCCGACCGTCGCCTTCAGCCGGGCGTTGTAGAGCCAGGCCAGGGCCACCGCCACCAGGTGCGTGAGCCCGGCGGCAGTGCCCAGCAGCAGGCTCAGCGGGACGCAGGCCGTGGCGGCCAGCAGCGCCGCCGCGCGCACCGTCGCCACCCCCAGCCCCTGTACGACGGGCTTGTCGGTGCGGCCCACGGCGACGTCGCGGCGGGCGTCGAGCCAGTCGTTGCTCCATCCGACTGAGAGCTGACCGCTCAGGAACGCCGCACCGACCCGGGTCGGACTCGCTCCGACCGACCCGGCCAGGGCGGCTGCAAGGGCGGTGACGGCTACGGTCGGTTCCGGGTGGCTGGCCCGCACGAGTCGGGCAACCAAGAGGGTGATAGCGGGCACGTGTGCACTGTGCCGTACCCCGTCCAACCGACGGGAGGGCTGGTCAGCTGCACCCCGCCGGGGTGACGCCCGCCGCTCGGATGCACTGCTGTGGGTACTTTGTCAAGACCCGGCTGGGAGCTGGGGAAAGGTGGACATGCCTTCTGACCTGCGGCTTTGCTCCCGGACGACCCTTCGGGTGGGCATCTGGACGTGGTAGTCTCAAGGCCGGCGAGAGGACCACCACGTGACGTTTAAGGTTGGCGAGACAGTCGTCTACCCGCACCACGGCGCAGCGCTCATCGAGGCAATCGAGACGCGCACTATCAACGGCGAAGACCGCATCTATCTCGTCCTCAAGGTCGCTCAGGGTGACTTGACCGTCCGAGTGCCCGCGGACAACGCGGAGATCGTCGGCGTCCGTGACGTCGTCGGCCAGGCCGGTCTCGACAAGGTCTTCGAGGTCCTCCGGGCGCCGGCGGTCGAGGAGCCGACCAACTGGTCGCGTCGCTACAAGGCCAACCTTGAGAAGCTCGCTTCCGGCGACATCAACAAGGTGGGTGAGGTCGTGCGAGACCTCTGGCGTCGTGACAAGGAGCGGGGCCTCTCCGCGGGCGAGAAGCGGATGCTCAGCAAGGCCCGCCAGATCCTGGTCAGCGAACTCGCGCTCGCTGAGGGGACCAACGAGGACAAGGCCGAGGCGATCCTCGACGAGGTCCTGGCCTCCTAGGCCCCGTCGCATGACCGACACCGCCGCTGGCCGGGGCTGCGTGTGAACGTGCTCCGGCGTCGTGCTCTTCGGGGTGGCGCAGTCACGAGCGCGTCGGTGGTGGGCCCGCGTCGCAAGGGAGCCCCCCCTATCGTGCTCGAGGGGTTGCGTTTTCTGGCCGTCGTGTTCTTCGCCGGAGCGGGCTACGAGGTCGGCAGCGGTGTCGGTTCTGACACGAAGGTCCTCGGAGCACTCAACGGCACGGCCGTGGGCTTGGTCCTCGGGTCGGGTCTGGGTTACGTGCTCGGTGGCGTGCTCGGCCGGACTACGGCCAGCAGCGCTGAGCGGGCGCGCAGCAGTCTGGAGGACACCTCGGTCGAAGAGCTGCTGGCCGGAGCGCTCGGGATCGTCGGCGGCGTACTGCTCGGTGCGGGTATCGCCTGGCCGGTCTTCCTGCTGCGGCAGTCCTACCTGGCCTTCCCCCTGTTCGCGTTCGTCTGCGTGACTCTGGGCTATGTCGGCTTTCTGCTCGGTGCGAGCAAGCGCGAGGGCGTGCTCGAGCTCTTCGGCGACCGGGCGGGCCTCGCGCCGCGCGCCGCAGCCCCCTCGGCGCTGCCGAAGCTCATCGACACCTCCGTCGCCATTGATGGTCGGATCCTTGACGTGGTGCGCGCGGGCTTCCTGCACGGCCGGTTGCTCCTGGCGACCCCCGTTCTAGGGGAGCTCCAGGGCTTTGCGGACGCCGGTGACGACATCCGTAGGGCAAAGGGCCGACGTGGGCTTGAGGTCCTCGAGGCCCTCAAGCGCGAGCCCGGGGTGGACCTGGAGGTCCTCGAGGCCGACGTACCCGCTGTCCCTGAGGTCGACGCGAAGCTGGTCCGGATCTGCCTGGACCGCGGGCTGGCGCTGCTGACGCTCGACACGAACCTGGCCAAGGCCGCCGGGCTGGCCGGCGTGCAGGTGCTCAACCTGCACGCGCTCGCGCTCGCGCTGCGCCCGCCGGTCACGGCTGGGGAGGACGTCGCGGTGCTGCTGCTCAAGCCGGGCAAGGAGGCCGGGCAGGCGATCGGCTATCTCGACGACGGGTCGATGGTGGTCGTGGAGCAGGCCCGCGACCACATTGGCTCCGAGGAGACCGTCGTCGTCACCAGCGTGGTGACGACCGCCAACGGTAGGCTCGTGTTCGGTCGGTTGACCGGGGCCTCTTCAGGTGGGCATCGCCCACAGCGCCGGCGCACACCGGGGCCCACCCCCGCGTCGGCCCCGCCGCACCCGTGAGGGTCGGGGTGGTCCTTCCAGCCGCCGGAGCGGGCACCAGGCTCGGTCCCGGTGCTCCCAAGGCGCTGCGTGAGCTGGCCGGCGAGCCGCTGCTCGTCCACGCCGTCAGGCGGCTGCGGGAGTGCCCGTCGGTTGGGCCGATCGTGGTGGC
>JAYTHM010000356.1:0-4297 GCA_043732645.1 Frankiales bacterium | reverse complement strand
GCCCGGTGAGCAGCAGCAGCAGCCCGGCGTCGGCTCCCAGGCTGCGCCTGGCGGTCTGGACCGCCAGGCGGGCCACCTGCCCACGGTCGGAGGACATGGCCAGCGATCCCACCAGCCGGCGCAGCTCGCCGGCGAGGTCCTCCGACAGCACGCTCGGTCGGCGGGTTACCGGGAGTCCGCTGCCCGGAAGCGGCGCTGGCTTGGCCCAGAGGAAGCCTTGCGCAAGGCTCACCCCCAACTCAGCGAGCGCCTGTGCCTGGTCGACGGTCTCGACCCCTTCAGCAACGACCTGCAGGTCCAGCGCGGTGGCGAGCCCGACGACGGCCGAGATGATCCCGCGGCTGACCCGGTCGTCCACGACGCCCTGGACGAAGACCCGGTCGATCTTGACGGTGTCTGCCGGCAGCCGTTGCAAATAGGTGAGGCCGGCGTAGCCGGTGCCGAAGTCGTCGAGCGCCACGTGCACCCCAAGGTCCCGCAGCCGCTGGACATCGGCGATGTCCTGGTGGGCGTCGACAGGGTGGTTCTCGGTGATCTCCACCCACAGTCGCTCCGCAGGAAGGCCGGTTCGCGCGAGCACGTCGGCGACGCGGCGTGCCAGCTCGGGCCGGGCAAGCTGCCTCGGGCTGACGTTGACCGAGACGAACAGGCCGCCCAGCCAGGTCGCGGCGTCGCTGCAGGCCCGCTCGAGAACCCACTCGGCCACCGGGGAGTCGGTGTCGCTGTCCTCGAGGACGTCCAGGAACGCGGCCGGAGCAAGCAGGCCCCGGGTCGGGTGCTCCCACCGAAGCAGCGCCTCGAAGCCAAGTGGCCGGCCGGTCACCAGGTCCACGATCGGCTGGTAGTGCAGCCGAAACTCCTCGGCGGTCACGGCCATCGACAGCTCACGCCTCAGGTCGAGCTGGGCGAGAGCCTCGAACCGCATCTCGCTGTCGAAGACCTCCCAGCGGGCGCGGCCGGTGGCCTTTGCGCGGTACATCGCCGCGTCAGCCTCAGCCAGCAGCTCCGAGGACGTCGACGTGGCCGTCGCCATTGCCAGCCCCACGGACAGCGAGATGCGCACCTGCTCGCCACCGACCAGCAGCGGCGCCTTGACCGCCTCCATGAGCCGCTCGGCGACGGCGATCGCCTCGGCCGGCCCGGACAGCTCCTCAAGGACCAGCACGAACTCGTCTCCTCCGAGCCGGCCGGCGGTGTCGACCTCGCGCAGATGGTGCTTGAGCAGCTGCGCCAGGGCGACGAGCAGCTCGTCACCCACTCCGTGACCGAGCGAGTCGTTGACCAGCTTGAAGTGGTCTACGTCAAGGAACACCACAGCGATCCCCCAGCTGTCTCGGCGGCTGCGCGCCAGGGCCTGGTCGAGCCGGTCCAGGAGCAGCTCCCGGTTGGCGAGTCCGGTGAGGGCGTCGTGCAGCGCCCGGTGCCGCAGCTCCGCCTGGATCCGCTTCTGGTCGTCCATCGAGCGCTGCAGGTCCGCGTAGAGGCGGGCGTGGTCGATCGCGAGCGCAGCCTGGATCGCGAAGACCTCCAGCAGGTCGCAGTCGCCGGCATCCGGCCGCAGGCCGTCGTGGGGCATGTCGACGCTCAGCACTCCGAGCAGGGCGCCGTCCCCGCCGTACAGGGGGGCGAACAGCGCGTCGAGCGGGTGCCATGCCAGGAGGTCGTCACTGACCGCAATGTCGGGGACGAAGAAGTACAGGTGGCTCGGGTTGTCCTCCTCCTCCTTGCGGCCGTCGAGGAAGCGCAGCCGACCTCGCGGCTCGGAGGCTTCGAGGAGGTCCGTCCAGTCGGCTGCGGACTGCCGGCGACCGAGCAGTTCGGTGCGGATCTCCTGGGGGCCTGCCATCGACACGACCTCGAGGTCGCCCTCGTCGGTGATGAGGTTCAGCACGGCTACCCCGAAGCCGAGTCGTTCTACGACCGCGCGAGCCACCTCGTCGAGGGTCTGCGTCAGGTCAAGGGAGGCGCCGAGCCGCTGGGCGACGTCGGCGAGGACGTCCGCGGGTTCTGGTGTCCCGGGCGGTTCCATACCTGCTGAAGATACCTGTGATGATGCCGAGGTGAGTGACGACCGAACAACTGGCCTGTGCGCTCTTGCCACCGTCGAGCAGCGGGTCCTGTGGCTGGCCACGAGCATCGTGCACGCGGCCAACGCCCGGCGGCCCAACAACTCCGGGGTGAAGGTCGGCGGCCACCAGGCATCGAGCGCGTCGATGGTGAGCATCATGACGGCGCTGTGGTTCGAACACCTCACTCCGGCCGACCGCGTCTCGGTCAAGCCGCATGCCTCACCGGTCATACACGCGATCAACTACCTGCTCGGCAACCTCGATGCGTCCTACCTCCCCCGGCTGCGCGAGCTCGGCGGCCTGCAGCCCTATCCCTCACGCACCAAGGATCCAGACACTCCTGACTACTCGACCGGCTCGGTGGGCATCGGCGCTACCGCTCCGGTCTGGGGCGCCCTTGCCCAGCGTTACGTCAGTGCGCACTTCGGCGTCGAGCCGGGCGGCCGGCAGATCTCCCTGCTCGGTGATGCGGAGCTCGACGAGGGCGCGATCTGGGAGTGTGTTGCCGACCCCATGGTGCAGAAGCTCGGCGAGGTCCTCTGGGTCGTCGACCTCAACCGCCAGTCCCTGGACCGCATCGTGCCCGACATCGCGATCAGCCGCTGGCAGGGAATGTTCGCGGCCGCCGGCTGGCAGGTGCTGGCGGTGAAGTACGGCCGGGTGCTGGAGGAGCTGTTCGCGCGCCCCGGTGGCGAAATGCTCCGGAGCCGGATCGACGGGATGGGCAACGAGGAGTACCAGTTCCTGCTCCGCTCGCCGTTGCCCTCCCTGCGCGGCCGCCTTGTCGGCGACTCGCCGGCGGTGGCGGCGGTCCTCGAGCCGCTGTCCGACGAGCAGGTTCGGACCGCGTTGCGCGACCTCGGAGGCCACGACCTGGCGGCCTTGCGGGCAACCTTCGAAGCCGTCGATAACACCCGGCCGACAGTCGTGTTCGCCTACACCATCAAGGGTCGCGGGCTGCCGGTTGAAGGCTCGCCGTCAAACCATTCCGCCCTGCTCAGCGAGGAGCAGTACGTCGAGCTCGCTGCCTCGCTCGGCGTCTCGGCGCACGACCCGTGGGCGCCGTTCGACCCTTCCTGCGACGCAGCGCAGCTCTGTAGCGCCACAGCTGTCCGGCTCGCGCGCCCACCCGTGGTCACCCTGCCGCCTCCCCTGGTCCCCACCGAGCTGGGCCGCAGCTACCGAGGTGAGCACAGCACGCAGGCCACGCTCGGTCGGGTCCTGACAGACCTGGCCCGCGACGCCCCCGATGTGGCCGCCCGTATCGTCACGGTCTCCCCTGATGTCGCCTCGTCCACCAACCAGGGCGGCTGGATCAACAAAGTCGGTGTCTGGAGCCCGCAGGACCGCCATGACTGGTTTGCCACGGACCCGGCCACCGAGGGCGACCGGCTCGTCCGCTGGCGCGAGACCTCTGGCGGGCAGCACCTGGAGCTAGGCATCGCCGAGGTGAACCTGGTTGGGCTGCTCGGTGAGCTCGGGGCGACCTGGTCCAAGGTCGGTCAGCCGCTCCTGCCAGTCGGTACGGTCTACGACCCGTTCGTCGGGCGGGCCCTGGAGCCGTGGGCGTTCGGCACCTACGCCGGCGGCCAGTCCGTCCTGGTCGGGACACCGTCCGGGGTGACGCTCGCCGCAGAAGGTGGTGCGCACCAGAGCATCGGAACCCCGAGCATCGGACTCGAACAGCCCGGCGTCACGGCGTACGAACCGGCCTTTGCCCTGGAGACCGAGTGGTGCTTCCTAGATGCGCTGTCACGGCTGGGCAGGGACGATGGCGAGTCGGCCTACCTGCGGCTCTCGACCCGTCCGGTCGACCAGTCTCTCGCCGCCTTGCCCGAGGACCTCGGCGCCCGCAGGCGGGATGTCCTGGCGGGTGCCTACCTGCTGCGGGCCACGGTTGCGCCGGCCATCATCCTCGTCGGCGTGGGTGCGCTGGTTCCCAACGTGGTGACCGCGGCTGATCTGCTCGCCGACCTCGGCGTAGCAGCCGACGTCGTCGTGGTCACTTCCTACGACCGGGTGTGGCGGGCCGTCCAGTCTCGTCGCGGCCTGCTTCGCGGCCCGGTGCACGGCGTGGACGAGGGCGTACTGGACCGCGCGTTCGGGACGCGGGCGCCGCTGGTCACGGTGCTGGACGGGCACCCGCACACCCTCGCCTTCCTCGGCACGGTCACGGGTACGGCCACGACGTGTCTGGGTGTCTCCGTCTTCGGCCAGGGAGGCGGCGT
>JAYTHM010000355.1:0-13439 GCA_043732645.1 Frankiales bacterium | reverse complement strand
ACGCCCTCGTCCGCGGCCGCGACGTCGGTGGCTCCCGGCGCAACGCCCGTCCGGGCCGGCACCGACCTGTTCGGAGCGAGCCTCGGTGGCGACACCTCCGGCTTTGGTGGGCTCGTCCCGCGAGCGGTGGCAAAGCTGTCGACCCCCCGCCCGTACGGCGGCTGGTTCGACGAGGCCACCGACGCCCTCGAGGCGGCCTGGCCGGGCTTCGGCGACAACGTCCTGCGGGTCGTCGTCGACCGCGGCGAGCTCACGCTCCACGTCAAGCCGACTGCGGTCCTGGAGATCGCCGAGGTCCTGCGGGACGAGCCCAACCTTCGCTTCGAGCTGCTGTCGTCGGTCTCCGGCGTCGACTACCTGGACCAGGCAGCGCGCCTGCACGCGGTCTACCACTACACCTCGATGACCTACCGCCGTCGGCTGCGCGTCGAGGCAGCGGTCACTGCCGAGGACCCGCACCTGCCGTCGGTGTGCTCGGTCTACCCGACCGCTGACTTCCAGGAGCGCGAGGCCTGGGACATGTTCGGGATCATCTTCGACGGTCACCCGGGCCTGACCCGGATCCTCATGCCCGACGACTGGGACGGCCACCCGCAGCGCAAGGACTACCCACTCGGCGGCATCCCCGTGGAGTACAAGGGTGCGAGCATCCCGCCGCCAGACGAGAGGAGGGCCTACGCATGAAGACGCGCATGTGCACGCGAGGCACCGCAGCATGACCACCTCCGACCTGTACGCAGGCACCCGCGAGACCACCGAGGGCACCGTCTACACCGTCACCGGTGGGGACTGGGACTCCGTCGTCGAGGGCGCCAGCAACGACCAGCGCATGGTCATCAACATGGGCCCGCAGCACCCGTCGACGCACGGTGTGCTCCGGCTCGTCCTCGAGCTCGAGGGGGAGACGGTCACCAGCGCGCGCACGGTGATCGGCTACCTGCACACCGGCATCGAGAAGAGCATGGAGTATCGCAACTGGACCCAGGGCGTGACCTTCGTGACGCGGATGGACTACCTCTCGCCGATCTTCAACGAGACGGCGTACTGCCTCGCGGTGGAGAAGCTGCTAGGCATCGAGCCGCCGCCGCGCGCCACCACGATCCGGGTGCTCTGCATGGAGCTTAACCGGATCGCCTCACACCTGGTGTGGCTGGCGACGGGCGGCATGGAGCTCGGCGCGCTGAGTGCGATGATCTTCGGCTTCCGCGAGCGTGAGCTCTGCCTCGACGTCCTTGAGATGATCACCGGCCTGCGCATGAACCACGCCTTCGTCCGCCCTGGTGGCGTGGCGCAGGACCTCCCGCCCGGCGCCATCGAGAAGGTCCGCGAGCTGCTCAAGGCGCTCGAGGAGCGCCTACCCGACACCGAGAAGCTCCTGACCGGGCAGCCGATCTGGCAGCAGCGCCTGCAGAACGTCGCCTACCTCGACGTACAGGGCTGCCTGGCGCTTGGTATCACCGGCCCCATCCTGCGCTCGGCCGGCCTCGCGTGGGACCTGCGCAAGACCCAGCCGTACTGCGGCTACGAGACCTACGACTTCGAGGTCCCGACCCAGACGACAGCAGACGGCTACGGCCGGTACCTGGTGCGGCTGGCCGAGATGAAGGAGTCGATGAAGATCGTCGAGCAGGCCGTGGACCGCGTGCAGACGCAGCCCGGACCCGTCATGGTCGAGGACAAGAAGATTGCCTGGCCCGCGCAGCTCGCGCTGGGCAGCGACGGCCTGGGCAACTCCCTGGACTACGTGAAGAAGATCATGGGCACGTCCATGGAGGCCTTGATCCACCACTTCAAGCTCGTCACCGAGGGCTTCCGGGTCCCGGCCGGACAGGTCTACGTGTCCATCGAGTCGCCTCGCGGCGAGCTCGGCGTGCACGCGGTCAGCGACGGCGGCACACGGCCCTTCCGCGTCCACGTACGCGACGCGAGCTTTGTCAACCTGCAGGCAACGGCCGCCATGTGCGAGGGGTCTCTTATCGCGGACTCCATCGCCGCAGTGGCCTCGATCGACCCCGTGATGGGTGGAGTGGACAGGTAGTGGCAGACACCTCCAGCCCGGTGGTCCTGGGTCTTCCCGAGACCACCGTGGTCCCGGACGGCATCCCGGCCCTGACCGAGCAGACCCGCGCCGAGGTGCGCGAGATCATCGCCCGCTACCCGCGGTCGCGGTCGGCGCTGCTGCCGATGCTGCACCTCGTGCAGTCCGTGCAGGGCTACGTCTCCCCCGCCGGCATCGCGCTGTGCGCTGAGGAGCTCGACCTCACCAAGGCCGAGGTGGCTGCGGTGGCGACGTTCTACACGATGTACCGGCGTAAGCCGGCCGGTACCTACCACGTCGGGGTGTGCACCAACACGCTGTGCGCGGTGCTCGGCGGCGACGCGATCTTCGCGACGCTCAAGGGGCACACCGGCCTGACGCACAACGAGACCAGCGCCGACGGCACGATCAGCCTCGAGCATCTCGAGTGCAACGCCGCGTGCGACTACGCGCCGGTGATGATGGTCAACTGGGAGTTCTACGACAACCAGACGCCGCAGTCCGCGCGCGCCCTTGTCGACGCCCTCCAGGCAGGCAACCCGCCCGCGCCGACCCGCGGCCCGTCGACGCTCTCGACCTTCAAACAGGTCTCCCGGGTGCTCGCCGGCTTCAACGACGGCCTCGGCCAGCAAGGTCCCACTGCCGGCACACCGACCCTCGTGGGCCTGGCCCTCGCGAAGGAGCGCGGCGACGTCGCTCCGGCGTACCCCACTTCTGCTGATGCATCTGAGACGGAGAACTGACGTGGTGTTCACACCCGTGCTGAGCGCGCACTGGGACGAGCCCGACTCGTTCACGATCGACGGCTACACCCGCAATCGCGGCTACCAGGCGCTGGCCAAGGCGCTCACGATGGCGCCGGACGACCTGATCGCGATGGTCAAGGACTCCGGCCTGCGCGGCCGCGGCGGTGCCGGCTTCCCCACGGGCATGAAGTGGGGCTTCATCCCGCAGGGTCCGGAGGGGCAGGGCGCCAAGCCGCACTACCTGGTGGTCAACGCCGACGAGTCCGAGCCGGGGACCTGCAAGGACACCCCGTTCATGATGGCCAACCCGCACGCACTCGTGGAGGGCGTGATCATCGCGTCGTACGCGATCCGGGCGAGCCATGCGTTCATCTATGTCCGCGGCGAGATCGTGCACGTTATCCGTCGGGTGCAGGAGGCCGTGGCCCAGGCCTACGCCGCGGGGCACCTCGGGACCGACATTCACGGCAGCGGCTACTCGCTCGACGTGGTCGTGCATGCCGGTGCCGGCGCCTACATCTGCGGTGAGGAGACGGCGCTGCTCGACAGCCTCGAGGGCTACCGCGGCCAGCCACGGCTGCGCCCGCCTTTCCCTGCCACGCATGGGTTGTACGCCTGCCCGACCGTCGTCAACAACGTCGAGTCGATCGCGTCCGTCCCGTCGATCGTGCTCGGTGGCGCGCAGTGGTTCTCCTCCATGGGTACCGAGAAGAGCAAGGGCTACACGCTCTACTCGCTGTCGGGTCACGTGAACAAGCCGGGGCAGTACGAGGCGCCGCTCGGCATCACGCTGCGCCAACTGCTCGACCTCACCGGCGGGATGCGCGAGGGTCGGACGCTGAAGTTTTGGACCCCCGGTGGCTCCTCGACGCCGTTGCTGACGGCCGATCACCTCGACGTGCCACTGGACTACGAGGGCGTCACGGCCGCCGGTTCGATGCTGGGCACCAAGGCCCTGCAGAGCTTTGACGACACGACCTGCGTCATCCGCGCGATCTTGCGCTGGACGCAGTTCTACGCCCACGAGTCGTGCGGCAAGTGCACCCCGTGCCGCGAGGGCACCTACTGGATGGTGCAGATCCTCGAGCGGCTCGAGAACGGCACCGGCACCGAGGCGGACATCGTCACGTTGCTCGACACCTGCGACAACATCTTCGGCCGGGCGTTTTGTGCCCTCGCCGACGGCGCGGTGAGCCCGATCGTGAGCGGGGTGAAGTACTTCCGCGAGGAGTTCACCCAGCACCTGACCTCAGGAGGCTGCCCGTTCGACCCGGTGGCCAGCACCGTCTTTTCAGGAGTGCCGGCATGACGGCGACCCAGGACGTGGCGGTCGCGACCGACCTCGTCACGCTCACCATCGACGGTTTCGAGGTGAAGGTCCCCAAGGGCACCCTGGTCATCCGGGCCGCGGAGCTCGTCGGCATCTCGATCCCACGCTTTTGCGACCACCCGCTGCTCGACCCGGTCGGTGCTTGTCGGCAGTGCATCGTCGAGGTCGAGGGCCAGCGCAAACCGATCGCCTCGTGCACCGTCACGGTCACGGAGGGCATGGTCGTCAAGACCCAGCTCACCTCGGCGGTCGCCGAGAAGGCCCAGCGCGGCACGCTCGAGCTGCTGCTCATCAACCACCCGCTCGACTGCCCGGTCTGCGACAAGGGCGGCGAGTGCCCCCTGCAGAACCAGGCGATGAGCAACGGGCCTGGCGAGAGCCGCTTCCATGACGTCAAGCGCACCTTCCCCAAGCCGATCGCGATCAGCAGCCAGGTCCTGCTCGACCGGGAGCGCTGCGTGCTGTGCGCCCGGTGCACCCGGTTCAGCCAGCAGGTCGCCGGTGACCCGTTCATCGAGCTGTTTGAGCGCGGTGCGCTGCAGCAGGTCGCGATCTATGCCGACTCGCCGTTCGAGTCCTATTTCTCCGGCAACACCGTGCAGATCTGCCCGGTCGGTGCGCTCACCGGTGCGGCCTACCGCTTCCGGGCACGGCCGTTCGACCTGGTCTCGACGCCGATGACGTGCGAGCACTGCGCCGCCGGCTGCGCCCTGCGCACCGACCACCGTCGCGGCAAGGTCCTGCGCCGGATGGCCGGCAACGACCCGCAGGTCAACGAGGAGTGGAACTGCGACAAGGGCCGCTGGGCCTTCACCTACGCCACGCAGCCCGACCGCCTCACCACCCCCCTGATCCGCGAGGACGGCACGCTGCGCCCCGCGTCCTGGACCGAGGCGTTGTCCCGCGCCGCCCGCGGTCTGGCCCTGGCTCGCGACGAGGGTGGTGTCGGTGTCCTGCCCGGTGGCCGGCTGACCGTCGAGGACGCCTACGCGTGGAGCAAGTTCGCCCGCGTCGCGCTGCAGACCAACGACATCGATGCCCGGGTCCGCCCCGGCTCCGACGAGGAGCTCGCCTTCCTGGCCTCCTCCGTAGCCGGCCGCTACCTCGAGACGACCTATGCCGACCTCGAAGCCGCCCCGGCGGTCCTGCTCGCCGGCTTCGAGCCGGAGGAGGACTCGCCCATCGTCTTCCTACGGCTGCGCAAGGCGGTCCGCAAGCACGGCACCAAGGTCTTTTCCATCGCGGCCTTCCGGAGCCCTGGCTCGGTCAAGACCTCCGCCACCCTCGTGCAGACCGTCCCGGGTGAGGAGGCGGCCGCCCTCGTCGCGTTCGACACCGCGCTGCTGAGCGCCCCCGGCTCGGTCATCATCGTCGGCGAGCGCCTCGCTTCCATCCCCGGTGCCCTGTCGGCCGCCGCGGACCTCGCTGCCTGCAGCGGCGCGAAGCTGGCCTGGATCCCGCGCCGGGCGGGCGAGCGGGGAGCGGTCGACGTCGGCGCGCTGCCCTCGCTGCTGCCTGGCGGCCGCGCCCTGTCCGACAGCGCAGCCGTCGAGGCCGTCTGGGGCAACGTCCCGGAGCAGGCCGGCAAGGACCTCACCGCGATCTTGACGGCCACCAAAGCCAAGCAGCTCAAGGGCCTGCTCGTTGGTGCCCTCGACCCCGCCGACTGCCCCGACCCGCTGCTCGCCCTCGACGCGCTCGAGACCGCCGAGTTCGTCGTCAGCCTCGAGCTGCGCCGCTCGTCGGTCACCGACCGCGCCGATGTGGTCCTGCCCGTCGCCGCGGCCGTCGAGAAGGCCGGCACCTACCTCGACTGGGAGGGTCGCGCCCGCCCCTTCGAAGCGGTCCTGACGAGCCGCGGTGCCCTGCCGGACTTCCGCGTCCTGCAGGTCCTCGCCGAGGAGATGGATCGTGCCCTCGGGCTGGCCGACGTGTCCGCCGTACGCGCGGAGATCGGGCGGCTCGGGGTCACTGCCGCCAGGCCGGCCGCGCCCACCTTGCACCTGCCTGTGGCCCCTCCTGCGACGGACGCGCTCGCCGCCGAGGCGACCGAGACAACCGAGGTGGCCAAGCCCCCGCCCCCGGCCCCGGCCGGGACGCAGGTCCGGCTTGCGACCTGGCACTGGCTGCTCGACGACGGCTCCCTGCAGGACGGCGAGCCGCACCTGGCCGGCACTGCCCGCGCCCCGCGACTGCACCTGTCGGCCGCGACGGCCGCCGGGCTCGGCGTCAGCGCGGGTGACCCTGTGACCGTCAGCACCGAGCGCGGCAGTCTCACCCTGCCACTCGTCCTGGCCGACCTCCCCGATGATGTGGTGTGGGTGCCGACCCGCACTGCCGGAGCGCAGGTTCGCACCGACCTCGCCGCCGCCCACGGCAGCGTCGTCACCGTTGCCCCCGGAGCTGCGCAGTGACCCTTGCCGACTCCACCCAGCTGCCCGTCACCTCCTTTGGCCACGAGCCTTTCTGGGTGACGATCGTCAAGGCGCTGTTCGTCTTCGTGCTGCTGGTGCTGCTGACGCTGTTCACGATCGTCTTCGAACGCAAAGTGGTCTCGTGGATGCAGCAGCGCACCGGCCCCAACCGGGTGGGTCCGCGCGGCTACCTGCAGTCCCTCGCCGACGGCCTCAAGCTGGCGCTGAAGGAGGAGATCATCCCGGCGCTGGCCGACAAGCCGGTCTACATCCTCGCGCCGATCGTCTCCGCCGTGCCAGCCTTCCTCGCCTTCTCGGTCATCCCCTTCGGCCCGAAGGTCAACTTCGCCGGCCACGAGACCGCGCTTCAGCTCACGGACATGCCGATCGGGGTGCTGTTCATCCTGGCCTGCTCGAGCGTCGGGGTTTTCGGGATCGTGCTGGCCGGCTGGTCCAGCGGATCGACCTACCCGCTGCTCGGGGCGCTGCGCTCGGCCGCCCAGGTGATCTCTTACGAGGTCGCGATGGGCCTGTCGTTCGTCGCGGTCTTCCTGTACGCCGGGTCACTGTCGACCAGCGAGATCGTCGCGGCCCAGCACGACCGCTGGTTCGCGCTGACCTTGCCGGTGTCGTTCGTCATCTACGTCGTGGCCATGGTCGGTGAGACCAACCGGGCTCCCTTCGACCTGCCCGAGGCTGAGTCGGAGCTCGTCGGTGGCTTCCACACCGAGTACAGCAGCCTGAAGTTCGCGATGTTCTTCCTCGCCGAGTACATCAACGTCATCACCGTCTCGGCGCTGGCCACCACGATGTTCCTCGGCGGCTGGCGGCCGCCGCCCTTCATCGGGCGGATCGAGTTCTTCAACTCGGGCTACTTCCCGATCGTGTGGTTCCTGATCAAGGTCGTCGGCTTCATTTTCTTCTTCATCTGGCTCCGTGGCACGCTTCCCCGGCTGCGTTACGACCAGTTCATGAAGCTCGGCTGGAAGCTGCTCATCCCGGTGAGCCTGGTCTGGATCCTGCTCGTCGCGGCGATCCGCACCCTCACCACCGAGGTGTCGAGCTCCCGCGACCGGTTCACCTACCTGGCCATCGCGGCGGTCGTGGTCTTTGCCCTGTTGTTCCTGTGGCCGGCCAAGAAACCGGTCGACCAGGATGCCCTCGACGCCGAGTTCGCGCTCGTGCCGGTCGAGGACGGCGGCTTCCCGCTACCGCCGCTGGACCTGGTGGTCCCGCCGACCCCGCGGTCGCTGCAGGCCGCACTGGTCGGGGCAGTTCCTGCCGTGGCCCCCGCCCCCGTCGATCTGGAAGAGGCGCCCCGTGGCTAGCCTTCTCGACCCCGTCAAGGGTTTCGGCGTCACGTTTGTGACGATGTTTAAGAAAACGACGACCGAGGAGTACCCCGAGTACGTCCGTCCGGTCCCCCCGCGCTTTCACGGCCGCCACGTGCTCAACCGGCACCCCGACGGTCTGGAGAAGTGCATCGGGTGCGAGCTGTGCGCGTGGGCCTGCCCCGCGGACGCGATCTTCGTCGAGGGTGCGACCAACACCGAGGAGCACCGGATTTCCCCTGGCGAGCGCTACGCAGCGGTCTACCAGATCAACTACCTGCGCTGCATTTTCTGTGGGCTCTGCATCGAGGCCTGCCCGACCCGCTCGCTCACCATGACCAACGAGTACGAGCTGGCCGACGACAGTCGGGCGTCGCTGATCTTCACCAAGGAGCAACTGCTCGCGCCGCTGCTCGCCGGCATGGAGCAGCCACCGCACCCGATGCGCCTGGGCACCACCGACACCGACTACTACGTGGGGGGTGCGAAGTGACGACGACGTTGCTCGCAGCCTCGAACTCCGGCGAGCAGGTGGGCTTCTGGATCCTCGCGCCGATCGCCGTACTTTCCGCCCTGGCCATGGTCATCGCGAGGAACTCCGTGCACTGCGCCCTGTTTCTTGCCGCCGTCATGCTCAGCCTCGCCGGGATGTACGCCCTGCAGGACGCGCCCTTCCTCGCGGCCGTGCAGGTCATCGTCTACACCGGCGCGATCCTCATGCTGTTCCTGTTCGTGATCATGCTCGTCGGGGTCGACAGCAGCGACTCGCTGGTCGAGACGCTGCGCGGTCAGCGGGTCGCGGCCCTGCTCGTGGGCGTCGGCTTCGCCTGCCTGCTGATCGGCACGATCGGAGGGGCGGTCGCGAGCCAGAACGTCGGACTCGACGCCGCCAACACCGACGGCAACGTGCTGGGCATCGCCCGCCTGCTGTTCACCAAGTATGTGTTCGCCTTCGAGATCACCAGCGCGCTGCTCATCACGGCCGCCCTGGGGGCGATGGTGCTGGCGCACAAGGAGCGGATCGTGCCTAGGCTGAGCCAGAAGGACCTGTCGCGGGCCCGCTTCGCCAGCGACCACCCGTTCCCGCTGCCGGGTCCCGGTGTTTTCGCCGCCGGCGACTCGATCGCCCGTGGCGCCCTGCTGCCCGACGGCACAATCGCCCCCGGCAGCCTCGCGCCGACCCTGGAGCTGCTGCCACCCGAGCCCTCGGACCAGGGGGTCTCCTCGTGAGCCCCGACCACTACCTGTACGTCGCCGCCCTGCTATTCGTCATCGGCGCGCTCGGCGTGCTGTTGCGGCGCAACGCGATCCTGGTGTTCATGAGCGTCGAGTTGATGCTCAACTCGGTCAACCTGACGCTGGTCACGTTCAGCCGCGAGAAGGGGACGCTCGACGGCCAGATCATGGCCTTCTTTGTCATGGTCGTCGCGGCCTCGGAGGTCGTCGTCGGCCTCGCGATCATCATGAGCATCTTCCGCACCCGCCGGTCGGCCTCGGTCGACGACGCCAACCTGCTCAAGTACTAGGGACCACGTTGATCTCGAGAATGGCCGACGTGACGGTGCTGTCCGCCGACAAGGTCGCCTATGTCCCCGCGACAGGCACGCTGTCAGCGCTCTGGCTGCTGATCGCCCTGCCCGCGGCGGGGGCTGCTGTGCTGCTGCTGTCGGGCAAGGCGAGCGCCAAGTGGGGTCCCTACCTCGCGACCGGTCTGGTCGGTGGCGCCTTCGTCTACGCCCTGGTTTGCTTTTTCTCCCTCAAGGGCCTGAGCGAGCGGTCGGTCGACCTGCACCTGTTCAGCTGGATCCCGGTCGCCGGCTTCCAGGTCGACGCGGGCCTGCTGCTCGACCCGCTGTCGATGACGTTCGTGCTGCTCATCACCGGCGTCGGCTTCCTCATCCACGTCTACTCGCTCGGCTACATGGAGCACGACGAGCGCAAGAAGACCTTCTTCGCCTACCTGAACCTGTTCGTCGCCGCGATGCTCATCCTGGTGCTGGGCAACAGCTTCCTCGCCCTGTACGTCGGGTGGGAGGGCGTCGGCCTCGCGTCGTACCTGCTGATCGCGTTCTGGTATTGGAAACCGGAGGCGGCCACGGCCGCGAAGAAGGCGTTCATCGCTAACCGTGTCGGTGACGTGGGCCTCTCGCTCGCCATCATGGTGATGTTCACGCGGCTCGGCACGACCAGCTTCCAGGGCGTCTTCGGCAGTGGGGTGCACGGTGGTACGGCCACCGCGATCGGCCTGCTGCTGCTGCTCGGTGCCTGCGGCAAGTCCGGCCAGTTCCCGCTGCAGACCTGGCTCCCGGACGCGATGGAGGGCCCGACCCCGGTCTCGGCCCTGATCCACGCGGCCACGATGGTGACCGCCGGCGTCTACCTGATCGCGCGCTCCACTCCGGTCTTTAGCGCCAGCCCCGACGCGCAGACGGTGGTGACGATCATCGGCGCGGTCACCCTGGTCATCGGCTGCCTGATCGGCTGCGCCTACGACGACATCAAGAAGGTGCTGGCCTACTCGACGGTCAGCCAGATTGGCTACATGTTCCTGGCCGTCGGTATCCCCGGCGCCGGGGCCTTCGCGATCCTCCACCTGCTGACCCACGGCTTCTTCAAGGCCTGCCTGTTCCTGTCGGCCGGCTCGGTCATGCACGGCATGGGTGACCAGGTCGACATGCGGCGCTTCGGTGGGCTGCGCAAGGCGATGCCGTGGACATTCGGTTGCTTCACGGTCGGCTGGCTCGCGATCCTGGGCGTACCACCGTTTGCGGGGTTTTTCTCGAAGGACAAGATCATCGAGTCGGCGTTCGCGATGGGCGGGACCCGCGGCACGTTCCTCGGGATCGTCGCCTTGCTCGGCGCCGGCCTCACCGCCTTCTACATGACCCGCCTGATGGTCATGACCTTCTTCGGCGAGAAGCGCTGGACCGACGGGCAGCACCCGCACGAGTCCCCCTGGACGATGCTCGGGCCGATGGTGGTCCTCGCCGTCGGTGCCGCCTTCTCGGGGCTGCTGCTCGGTCCGACCCACGGGCTGCAGGACTGGCTGCGGCCGGTCCTGGGGGGGGAGGTCGTCAACCGCGAGGTCAACGCCACCCTCATCAGCCTCGCGACCCTCGCTGTCGTTGCGATCGGCGCGGTCTACGCCTGGGTCGCTTACGGCACCAAGCCGGTCCCGGTGACGCCGCCGGTTGCGGTCACGCCCTTCACCGTGGCGGCCCGCAACAACCTCTACTTCGATGCCCTCAACGAGTCGCTGCTGATGCGACCCGGCCAGTACCTCACGCGCTTTTTGGTCTTCGTGGACAACCGCGGGATCGACGGTGCCGTGAGCGCCCTCGCTGCCGGGATCGGCGGCGGGTCGGGTCGACTGCGTCGTCTGCAGACCGGGTTCGTCAGGTCCTACGCCCTGTCCATGTTCGGAGGAGCCCTGCTCGTGGTCGGCGCCCTGCTGGCTGTCAGGCTCGGCCAGTGACGCCTTGGCTCACGATCCTCGGGATCGTCCCGCTCGTCGGGGCCCTGCTCGTCTCTATCCTGCCCGCCGGCCGGGACCTGCTCGCCAAGCAGGTGGCACTGGCGACCTCTCTGGTCGTCCTGGTCCTGACCGTCGTGATGTGCGTGCAGTTCGACGCGGGCAGCGGTGACCGCTTCCAGTTCGCCCAGTCCTACGACTGGATCCGAAGCTTCGGCGTCCACTACGCGGTCGGCGTCGACGGCATCGCGCTGGTGCTGATCGCGCTCATCGCCGTCCTCGTCCCCGTCGTGCTGCTCGCCAGCTGGGACGACGTCGAGAGCCTGTCTGACGGTGCGGACGCCCCGGCGGCGAGCCGCAAGAGCGTCAAGTCGTTCTTCGCGTTGCTGCTGGTCCTCGAGACGATGATGCTCGGCGTCTTCGCTGCCACCGACGTCTTCTTGTTCTACGTCTTCTTCGAGGCGATGCTCATACCGATGTACTTCCTCATCGGGTCCTACGGCGGCCCGAAGCGGTCGTACGCCGCGGTGAAGTTCCTGCTGTACAGCCTGTTCGGCGGCCTGCTCATGCTTGCCGCTGTCATCGGGCTGTACGTCGAGTCGGCCAAGGTCGGCACCGGGACGTTCAGCTTCGAGGCGCTGACCAAGCTGGAGCTGAGCCACGCCACGCAGGGCTGGCTGTTCCTCGGCTTCTTCATCGCTTTCGCCATCAAGGCTCCGCTGTTCCCCTTCCACACCTGGCTGCCGGACGCCGGCGCCGAGGCCCCGACCGGGAACGCGATCCTGCTCGTCGGTATCCTCGATAAGGTCGGGACCTTCGGCTTCCTGAGGTACTGCCTGCCACTTTTCCCGTGGGCGGCCCGGGAGTTCGCGCCGTACGTCATCGCACTGTCGGTCATCGGCATCATCTACGGCGCGCTGCTCGCGATGGGGCAGAAGGACATGAAGCGGCTGGTGGCCTACACCTCCGTCGCTCACTTCGGCTACATCGGCCTCGGCTGCTTCGCGTTCACGACGCAGGCCGGGACCGGTGCGGTGCTCTACATGGTCAACCACGGGCTATCGACCGGCGCGCTGTTCATGGTCATCGGCTTCCTCATCAACCGCGGTAAGAGCCGGCTGGTCGGGGACTACTCCGGCATCGCCAAGACCGCTCCGAAGCTCGGGGCGCTGTTTTTTATCAGCGGCCTGAGCGCCCTCGCGCTGCCAGGTCTGTCGACGTTCGTGAGCGAGTTTCTCGTGCTGGTCGGCAGCTTCCAGCGCTACCCGGTCGCCACGATCATTGCGACCAGCGGGATCGTCCTGGCCGCGCTCTACATCCTGCTGACCTACCAGCGCACGATGCAGGGGCCGCTGAGCGCGGTGCACGCCACCATGAGGGACCTCAACCCCCGCGAGGTCGCAGCGCTCGCGCCGCTCATTGCGCTGATGCTGTTCCTGGGCTTCTACCCCAAGCCGGTGACCGACGTCGTCAACCCAGCCGTGAAGGTGACCATGCAGGACGTCGGCGCGCACGACCCGGCACCGACCGACGTGGCCACGGCCGCGAAGAGCAAGTAGGAAGCGACGATGCCCACCGACATCCAGGCGCCGTCGATCGCCTACCTCCCGCTGCTGCCGATGCTCATCGTCTTCGGCGCGGCCACCCTCGGCGTGCTCGTGGAGGGCTTCGTCCCGATGGTGCACCGGCGCCTGACCCAGGTCGCGGTCGCGGTCGTCGGGCTCGCCGCGGCGCTCGGCCAGATCATCTACCTCGCCAACGAGAACACCAGCCGCCTGGTCGTGGAGTCTGCCGTCGTCATCGACGGGCCGACCCTGTTCCTGCAGGGCACCCTGTGCGTGTTGGGCATCGGTAGTATCATGCTGCTGGCGGAGACCCGGCTCGACGCGAGCGGTGGGCACGTGGTCAGCCAGGCTGCCAACCTCCCCGGGTCACGGGAGGACCTGGCGCTGGCCGAGAGCACCCGGGTGCAGACCGAGGTCTACCCGCTGGCGATGTTCGCCCTCGGTGGCATGCTGCTGTTCCCGGCCTGCAACAACCTGCTGCTGATGTTCGTGGCCCTCGAGGTCCTCTCACTGCCGCTGTACCTGATGGCGGGCCTCGCCCGC
>JAYTHM010000354.1:0-4321 GCA_043732645.1 Frankiales bacterium | reverse complement strand
GGGCCAGGCTGATGAAGGCCGTCTCGACGGTGCCGATCCCCCGTCCCTCCAGCAGCAGCCGGGCCGTCTTGGCGACCTCGGCGTTGGCGTCGGGATCGGTGGCTCCACGACCGACGAGCACGACGGCCGTGTCAGGCCAGTCCGTCTCCGGGACGGCCGCAGCCAACCGGTCGGTGAGGTCCGCCAGCAGCAAGGGGTGCGGGCCGAGCGGCCGGCCGTAACGCAGCCGCAGGCCGGGGTGACGCAGCCGCTCGCGCTCCAGGGCCGCGGGGATGTCCCCCTTGCTGTGCCCCGCGGCGACCAGCACCAGCGGCACGACGTCGATGGTCCCGTGACCGTTGGCAACCAGGCTCGCGACGGCGTCCTGGATAGGCGGCGCGGACAGCTCGAGGAACCCGCCTTCGACGTCACCCTCGGCGTTCTTGCGGACCAGGTCGACGAGCTCGCCGAACTGCGCCACGCCCTCGGCGTCCTTCGTGCCGTGACCGATGACCAGCATCGGGTTGACGGTCATGCGTAGAGCAGCGCGTTGAGCGCAGCGGAGGCCACGGCCGACCCACCCTTCTCGGAGGTGTTGGACACAGCTGGCAGCCCGCTTGACCGCAGGGCCGCCTTGCTCTCGGCGGCGCCGACGAAGCCGACCGGCAGCCCGATCACCAGTGCCGGCCGGTAGGCACCTTCGACGATCTCGACCAGGGCCGTCGGGGCGCAGCCGATGACCCAGACAGCACCCGGGCCGACCTCGTCGAAGGCCATCCGGATCGCGGCTGCCGATCGGGTCACGCCATCGCCGGCGTGCGCCTCGCGCACCCGGCAGACCGTCTCCCGGGTTGTGATGCCCGCCGCCACCATTTGCACGTCCGCGACCACCGGTGCGCCGTCCCGCAGGGCCGCGAGGCCGGCTTCGAGGCACGCCTCGTCCAGAACGAGGTCCTCGACGTAGCCGAGGTCGGCGCTGCTGTGCACGACCCGCTCGACGACGGCCCGCGTGAGAGGAGGCAGGTGGGAGAGGTCCACGCGGGACCGCAGGATCGCAAAGCTCTCCTGCTCGATCGGGTGAACATTGGCTCTCATCGGTGGATCCTCCGGTGCTGGGTCATGTGCAGGACTGGCTTCACGGGTCCGCTCGCTTCACAGGAACCACTTCAGCCGGTCGCGAAGCCGTACGACGTCGCCGATGACGGTGGCGACCGGGGCCCTCAGGCCGGCAGCGGCGACGTCTGTGGCAAGGTCTCGCACCGTACTCACGACAACGCGTTGCTCCGCGGTCGTGCCCTGCTCGATGCAGGCCGCGGGCGTCGACGCATCCCGGCCGTGCCGAATCAGCCCCTGCATCAGCAATGCCAGGCGGTCGTGCCCCATGAGGATTACCAGCGTGCCCGGACCGGTGGCCAGGGCCTGCCACCGGACGGTGCTAGCGGGGTCGTCGGGGTCGAGGTGTCCGGTCACCACGCACACGTCCTGGGTGATCCCTCGAGCGGTCACGGGGATGCCGGCATAGGCCGGGGCCGCGATCGCACTGCTCACACCGGGGACGACCTGGAAGCCGATGCCCCGCGCGACAAGGGCTTCTGCCTCTTCACTCCCCCGTCCGAAGACGAACGGGTCACCTCCCTTGAGGCGTACGACGCGCTTGCCGGCCAGAGCGTGCGCTACCAGCTGCGCGTTGATCTCCTCCTGACGGGGAGCCGTGCCGGTCCAGCTGGTCTTGCCGACGTCGATGACCTCGGCTCCAGTTCGGACGTGGCTCAGGACCTGCGGGTCCACCAGCCGGTCGACCAGCACGACATCGGCCTCGGCGAGCAGCTCGGCAGCCTTGAGTGTCAGCAGGCCGGGGTCACCGGGACCCGCGCCCACCAGGGCGACGGTGCCTGGCTCCATCACGCGGTCAGCTCCATCACGCGGTCCGCACGGTGCGCACCAGCGCGTCCGCGGGGCAGATCTCGATGCACTCCCCGCAGTCGGTGCAGCGGTCTGTCCTGACCTGCAGGGGCACGGCAACCGTGAAGGCGTGCTCAGGACAGGTGCGCAGGCACGCCCCGCAGGCGGTGCAGGCGTCCGTCACCCGGTAGGTCACCACCACTGAGGTTGCGTGCGTGGTCACTGCAACCACCGGTAGCCCCGCGGGGTGACGAAGCGGCCAGCCACGACGGTGCTCTGGGACGAGCCGACGGTCACCAGCGAATACATCCCGACGAGCTCCACGTCGAGCTCGGCCAACGTCGTCAGGTGCACGCCCTGACCCTCGCGACTGGCGTGCGTGACGACACCGACCGGAGTCGTCGGCGGCCGGTGCCCAGCCAGGATCGCCAGCGCCTTGGGGAGCTGCCAGTCACGGCCACGGCTGCGCGGGTTGTAGAAGCTCACGACCAGGTCGCCCTCCGCGACGGCCCGCACGCGCGCCTCGATAGCAGGCCACGGCGTGTGCAGGTCCGACAGGCTGATGCTGGCGTGGTCGTGCCCCAGTGGGGCGCCGAGCAGGGCACCCGCGGCGAGGGCAGCGGTGATGCCCGGCACCACGTCCACGTCGATGTCATCACCAGCCACCTCGAGCGCCGGGCTCGCCATCGCATAGACCTGCGCATCGCCACTGCCCAGCAGCGCGACGGCATGACCGTGCGCGGCCTCGGCCACCGCAGAGTGCGCCCGCTCCTCCTCCCTGCCGAGACCGGTCTCGAGGAAACGGGTACCGGGACGGGCGAGGTCACGCACCTGCTCGACGTACTGGTCGAGCCCGACCCAGACCGAGGAGGACCGCAGCGCCTCGACCGCCCGCGGCGTGAGCAGGTCTCGCGCGCCCGGCCCAATGCCGATGATGCTCAGTCGGCCGCGCGGACGGATCCGGCTGACGGCCAGCGTGGCCATGGCGCTCTTGGTCTTGGCGACGACCAGATCCCCGTGCAGCATCGCCGCCGCCTCCGCGACGCTGGGCGTGCCGACGGCCTCGAGGGGGTGCCTGCTCGGGTTGGGCACGTCGACCTCGGCCAGGACGGCCGCGTCATGGGTGACGAGCGACCAGCCGTGGCGGTGGCACATCTCCAGGATCGCAGCCTCGTTCCCCTTCGCATCGACCGTCGCCACGAGAGCGACGCTGCGCGGCGAGAGTCCCTGCTGCGCAAGGGTTGTGGTGACGAGCTCGTCCAGCTCCTCGACGCTGACCCCACGTGACGCGCCCACGCCGAGGACGAGCGACGGTGGCCGTAAAACGACGTCCGCGTCGGCGACCCGGTCGGTGACGGCGAGCACAACGTCGCCCTCGTCGCCGACAGGAAGCGGCGGGATGGGCCAGTTGGTGTCCATCACCAGGCGCACGTCATCGCCGTCGAGCAGCGCTCGCGAGACCTTGGCGACGTCCCCCTCGACCGGCCAGGACCAGGTGTCGAGGCCAGGCAGGCCGACCGCATCGGTGGCGGTGGTGATGACGGCCTCGGCTCCAAGCACGTCAGCGACCTGCTGAGCCAGGTCGTTGGCTCCCCCGCCGTGGCCGCCGAGCAGGGCGACCGCGAAGCGCCGGGCCTCGTCGACGCACACGACGCCGGGGTCGGTGGCCTTGTCCTGCAGCAGCGGCGCAAGCAGCCGCACTGTCGCGCCGGTGGCGAGGAACACGACGAGCACGTCGCACTCAGCCCAGGCCAGGGCGAGGTCGCGGACGCCGTAGGTGCGACTGGGCACCAGGGTCTGCTCGAGCTCGGCCGCCGCTCGGGCGCCGGCGGTGGTGGTGGTGACGAGGCCGATCACGGCAGGGCTCCAGCGACGACGAACACGGGGTTGGCGGGGACGAGGCGGTGACCGTCGCCGAGGGGCTGCAGGTGCTGCACCTGGAGCAGGACGGTGTCGACGGCGTAGCCGTCGAGGGCGGCCACGGTCGGGGCGACCCGTTCGACGGTTGCCAGGGCTATGACGACCCGCTCAGGACGGATCGCGACAACGGCCGCGACGACGTCAGGTCCACCACCGCCGACGAAGACGGCATCAGGCCAGGGCAGACCGGCAAGCGCCCCCGGAGCCGAGCCGTGCACAACCTTGACGGGACCGTGCAGGGCGGCCGCGTTGTCCGAGATGTGCTGCAGTGCCTCAGGGTTGCGCTCGACGGCGATCACCGCCGACCCCAGCCGCGAACACTCGACGCCTACCGATCCGGAACCGGCACCAACGTCCCACACCAACGTGCCCACAGCCGGCGCCAGCCGGGCGAGTACGGCGGCACGCACGTCCCTCTTGGTGAACATCCCGTCCCGGTGCACGAAAGCGCTGTCCGGAAGGGCCCACCCTGAGGGCTCGTCACCACAGGCCACTCGTTGCCCAGCCAGCCACGGAGCGC
>JAYTHM010000353.1:0-4326 GCA_043732645.1 Frankiales bacterium | reverse complement strand
TGGGGATGCTCGGGCTGCGGGTCAGCGAAGCCTGCCGCGCCAACGTCACCGACCTGAGCGTCCACAGCGGCTATCGGCTGCTGAAGATCATCGCCAAGGGCGACAAGCCTGCCACCATCCCGCTGCCCGTCCCGGTGCTCCGCGCGGTCTACGAGGCGATCATCGACCGCAGGAACGGGCCGATCCTGCTCAATACCCGCGCCCAGCGGCTGTCAACGGCTGGGGCCACGGGCTCACTGCACCAGCTCGCCAGAGCGGTCGGCATCGACCACTCGGTCAGCCCGCACAGCTTCAGGCGCACGTTCTGCACCTCAGGACTGATCTCAGGGGTGCCCCTGCGCGACACGCAGTACGCCATGCGGCACGCCGACACCCGCAGGACCATGCGCTGACATGGCCCGGGCCAACCTCGACCGACACGCCGCCCAGCCCGTCGCCGCCTACCTCGCCGGCATGGCCATGGACTGATAACCACGATCACGCGGCGTCATCACCTGGCCGGGGAGAGCCTGTCGACTGTGATGGACTCTGACGTATGACCGAGGGGGCTATCACCTTCAGCCAGCGGGCCGTCTTGGGAGTCGAGGACGGAGCTTCTGTGCGCCGCCGCCACCGCTCAATTGCAGTGCCGACCACGGTAGGCCGCGTGACGCGCTTCCTCCGCGCTTGGCGGTCGATGGCGATGACGGAGGCGCCGTCGATGAGGCCCTAGCGGCACTCCTTACGTGTGGACACGACTGGTGGGAACTGTCAGGTATCACTTTCGATCTGGCGAACAGTCTTTACGAGCTTTATCCGGCGCAGTGCCCTTGCCAGGCTTGAGGTGTTGGTCTTCCTTGCGGGGCGCCTTGGCCCAGCGTCGCCAGGACTGGACCTAGGGCGTCACCGTGGCGCTGAAGATGTCGAGGTTGTACGGCGACGGGGCCGAGACCCCGGTCCAGGTCAACTGCGCGGTGGCGGTGAGGGAGGCGATGCCGTTGTAGTCACCGATGAACGGCCTAAAGCTCGATCCGCTCGGCACGCCCCACGCCGACGGGTCAAAGCCGCTGGCGCTGACTCGCGTGCTCTTCCATGTCGAGCCACCATCGCTGCTAGAAGCGAAGGTGAGGTCGACGAGGGTGTTGCGGCTGTAGCCGCGGTCGTAGAACGACAGATCTAGTCGGCCCGATGCCGAGCTGGAGAGTTCGGCCTGGAACTGGTCCCCGGGCGACGCGGAGACGACTGTCGGCGGGCTCCAGCTGCTGAGGTCGGCGGGCGCTGACTGGATGTAGACCTGTGCGAGCGCACCCTTGAGGTCGGCGTAGGCGACGTAGAGCCGGTTGTTCTCGGCATCGAAGGTGGGCACCGGGTAGCTGCCACCGGCTCGGAACTGGCCGCCAGAGATGTTGAAGCACGACGGCGGGAACAAGCACACCGGGTTGGCGAACGTGGCGAACTGTTGTGGCGTGGACCAGGTGGTCGTGCCGGCCAGAAGTTTGCTCACGAACAGCGCTGTGCCCTTGCCGCCCTGGAGTCCATTGTCGAACGTCAGGTAGGCGTTCCCGGCTGGGTCGGTGACGATGCGCTGGTCCTGGTCGTTGCGCAGCGTGCCACTGGTGACCTGGGAGACGGTGAAGGTATTGCCGCCGTCGGTGCTGACCGCGACGTTGACCGGTGAGTGAGTGCCGTTCCCGTTGAACTGGGCCCAGGTGACGTAGATCCTGCCGTTCGTCGGGTCGACTGTGATGGCTTCGTGGTCAGCGAACTGGCCGTTGGAGCCCTTGGACGGGCCGGCGCCGGTACCGGTGCTGACCCGCGTCAGACCGCTGTGTTGCCACGTCTTCCCACCGTCAGTCGAGCGGTTGAGCAGCATCGCCATTTGGAACGGTGAGGTGTAGTTAAAACCCTGACAGACGTAGTAGGCGATCTTCCCGTCCGGGCTAAACGCGATCGCTGGGTCGCCGCCCGCGTCGTAAACGCCGGTGCCGGCGATGTTCGGGTCGTTGGTGTACTTGGTGACCCCGGGCAGGAACCCGTTCGGCAGCGTTGCGGCCCAGGTGCGGCCGCCATCGAAGCTGGCGTTGACAGCGCAGCCATCGTTGTAGTTCCAGTCGTTGGCACCCGTGATCATGTTCTTCGGATTGACGGGGTTCACCGCGATCGGCGTTTCATTTTGCGACTGCACATCACCTGACGGATTCGACTGCGACACGTTCACTACCCGCACGCCGACGCCCGATGCTGAGCTTGCGGTCGGAGCCACCAGCCCCACTGCGACAGTGGAGGCACAAGCAGCAATCAGCAGCAGAGGACGGCGCATGAGTGACTCCACGGGTAGCAGCAGAAACCGATCGGAGACTTACGAAGCCGCTGCAACGCCGAGTTGACTTTGTCTATACCGTTGTCCTGGCTCCACCCCAACCTTAGACCCGTTCTCTGGCCCCAGCCACCGGCTGGACGACGATCTTGTCCGGCTCCTGGCGGCCAGCGGCAAATTCACGGCCCACGGTGTGCTCCGCGGCCTGCGGTTGTGGCAGGGCTGCCGCTACACGAATCGGCGTACCTTCCGATCGGCGCTCTACAGGGCGACCTCTGGGAGCGGAGCAGCTTGGGTCAGGAATGGTTCGCGGTTGACCAACCAGACAGCCGCTTCGAGGCTCAGGCGCGGCACGTGTTTGGCCCGTTCTACCGCGCTCGGGTACTTGAGACTGCAACCGGCGACTGCATAGGCCTTGCGAACTACAAGGGCCGCCGTCGAGGCATGAGCGGCATACTCACAGGCCGCTCGTCAGTCCAGCGAGCCGTCAAGTACGGCATCCAACACCAGCTCCGCAGGCAGTAAAAAGCGAACTGCCCCTGCTGCGGGACGCTTCTGCCACACGGAAGGTACGTACCGCTACGTCATGATCATTTACGGCATGTGGCAGCGGTGTTGAGACCTGCTGAGGGTGCGGCGGCTGCAAACGGCAAAAAGCGCCGTAGGCCCCGCGCCGACCCCGCGATGGGGTGGCGTCGGGCCGGTAGTCATGAGGCGAGGGCGGGTTTGCTGGTTAGAACGGTCCTGAGTTTTCTGCCCGTGTCGTTCCTCGGCCCACCAGTGCCTGGCGTGGCCGTGCTTGTCGGTGAAGCTGATCAGGGTGTGGTGTTGAGCCCGGTGCTGGTTTCGCTGGACGTGGCTCTCCTTCGTGATGAAGAAGCCCGACCCAGAGGCGGGATCGGGCTGGCGTACAGACGGTAGAAGGGGTGGTTTCGGGGTTGTCCTCCGGTTCGTTGTGGACGAAGGTCCTGCTGGCCTCGATGACGCCCCGTCACCGGGGCCTTCTGGCGCTCGACATAGCGCTAGTGTCCTGCGCCAGTAGTTCGTTGAAGAAGTCGCCCGAGTGAGACCAGGATCTGATCGGCGGATTTGGTCCAGATGAAGGGCTTGGGGTTGTCGTTTTAGGCTTTGATCCGTTCGCGGATGTCTTTCTCGAGGGCCTGGACGGAGCGGTGGTCGCTGCGGACGAGGAGGTCGGCGGTGACGTAGGCGAAGAACCGTTCGACCTGGTTGATCCAGGAGGAGTAGGTCGGCGTGAAGTGCATGTGGAAGCGCGGGTGGGCTTCTAGCCACGTCACGATGTTGGGGTGTTTGGTGAGTAGCCGGGGAGGATCTCACTGCCCGGCTCTCGCAGAACCGTATGTGACAGTCTCCCGTCATACGGCTCCCACAGGCCGGCCTTGGGTGGGCAAGACGAGTTCCCAGTGGGCGAAGAGCCGAGGTTGGTGCTGTTGCGCAGCTTCCAGCCAGGCTCGTGCCTTCGCAAGCTTGCCTGGCTGTCGTTTGAATTTCTGCATGACCCATCAAACGATGTGCTCGTCGATACGCCTGGCAACGAAGTGCAGCTCGGAGCGGTAGAAGGCCCCGTCGAAGCTGATCGGGCCTCTCACCTGCGGGTTGATCTCCGCAGCGAGGCCGGACAGGTCCGTCCCGGGTCGACGGTTGAGATGCCAGCCTGTGATCTTCTGGCCGACCGCCTTCCGCGCCGTGCCGCTGATGGCTGGGGAGAAGGTCGCAAAGTAGCCTCTTAGGCCTTTGGCCAGACGCGCCCGGAAGGTATAGCCCAAGAAGTCGAAGCTGGTGTGCTCCGCATCCCCGGGCCGGTTCGCGTCCTTGCAGTACGCGACCTTCGTCTTGGCCGGACCCAGCTCCAGACCTACGTTCTGGAGCCGGGTGGCGATAGCGGCCCGAAGTGCTCGGGCCTGGTTCTCGGTGTCGCAGTGGACAACAACGTCATCTGCGTAGCGTTCGAACGGGCACCCCGGATGTTCCCGGGCCAGCCATCTGTCGAACGCGTAATGCATGAACAC
>JAYTHM010000352.1:0-4326 GCA_043732645.1 Frankiales bacterium | reverse complement strand
GCCGCCGCCTACGAGGCCTCGGCCGCCCTGCTCGCGAGCACCGGCTGGCGGGTGCTGCGCATCGAGCAGGGCACGACCCTTCCCGCCGTGTGGCCCCTCGCGGGAAGCCGCGGGGGCCGCAGCGAGGTGAGCGCATGAGCATCAAAGGGCAGCTGACCCTCGCGGCCGGACTGGCTGTCGGGCTGTCGACCTCGGCGTTGTTCGCGCTGTTCCAGGGCAACGACTGGGTGACCCGGGTCCTCGGGGCGGTCCTGGTCGTGGTCGCCGCCGGGTTGCTCGGACGTCGGCTCGTTCTGCCCCGTGTCCTGCAGCCCCTGCTCGGCCTGGCCGTGCTGTTCGGCTATCTGTCCCTGGTCTTCGCCGGCTCGTCCCTGGCGTTCGGGCTGCTGCCGACGTCCCGCACCCTCGACATGCTCCAGGCGCTGGTCCAAAGCGGACAGGACGACATCGCGCAGTTCGGCCCGCCGGTGCCCACCCGCGACGGGATGGTGCTGCTCACCGCCGCCGGGGTCGGCGGCCTGGCCGTCCTGGTCGACCTCGTCGCCGTGGTGCTGGACCGGGCGGCCGTTGCAGGCCTGCCGCTGCTCGTCATGTTCGCCGTGCCGTCCGCAGTGCTGCCAGGCGGCATCGGAGGCACCCCCTTCGTCCTGGGCGCCCTCGGCTGGCTCAGCCTGCTGCTGGTGGAGGGCAGCGAACGGGTCGGTCGCTGGGGCACTCCGATGCGATCCTCCCTCCCGGGCGCACGACCCGGCGGGGACGACAGCAGTCTCGGGCGGGTTGGCCGCCGGATCGGCTTCGCCGCCGTCAGCCTCGCGGTCGTCATCCCTGCGCTCATCCCGGGCCTTGACCACCGCCTCATCGGAGGCAGCGGTGGGGGGGGCGGCACGGGCTCGGGCAGTGGACCCAACAGCGCCCGTACCTACAACGCGCTCACCACCCTGCGCGACCAGCTGACGCTTCCCACGCCCACGACCCTGCTCGTCTACCGCACCGACGACCCGCATCCGGACTACCTGCGGATGACGACGCTCGGCCAGTTCACCGGTGACGGCTGGAAGGCAGCCGACCTCGTGGCCGACCGGGAGAACGCCAAGGTGCAAAGGGGCGTTCCCACCCCGATCGGAGACGGTGGCAACCACCAGACGGTGAGCATGCGGGTCGTCCCGGACCAGGGCCACCTCGACGTGCACTGGCTTCCGGTGCCGTTCGGCCCGACGAAGGTCGACGTCAAGGGCAACTGGCTGTGGGACCCGTCGAGCCAGACGGTCTTCTCCGCCTCCAACACCACCAAGAACCTGCCCGCATACTCGGTGCAGGCCAGCCGTGTCCTGCCTGAGCGCGACGTCCTCGCCCGGGCCCAGGTCAACGGTATCGACCCGAGTATCAGCCAGCAGTATGGCCAGCCAATCGACGTCAGCCCGTACGTCAAGCAGGTCACCGCCAAGGTGATCAAGGGGCAGACCTCGGAGTACGACAAGGCCGTTGCCCTGCAGCGCTACTTCACCAGCCCCGTCAACGGCTACGTCTACAATCTGCGCGCCTCCCAGCCCACCCCCGGACAGAACCCCGTCGACGCCTTCCTGCTCGGCAAGAACGGCTTCTGCGAGCAGTACGCCACGACCATGGCAGCCATGCTCCGCGTCGCCGGCATCCCGTCCCGCGTGGCGGTGGGCTTCACGCCCGGCACGCAGGACAGCTCCGACAAGCAGGTCTACAGCGTCACCACCAGCGACGCGCATGCCTGGCCCGAGGCGTGGTTCGCCGGCACCGGCTGGGTGCGCTTCGAGCCGACCCCGGCTACCAGCGGCTCGACCGTCCCGGACTACAGCGTGCCCGCCCCGGCTGTTCCCGCGACTCCCACCGACCCGGCGCGGCGGTCGGCCGCGCCAACCGGCAGCGCAGCCCACCGCCCAGGCGGTCACACCGACCCCGACCTGCTGGCCGCGACCAAGTTGACGGCAAGCACCACCGCCGGTGCCCATGCTCAGGGCAGCTCGCGCTGGCTGCTCGTGCCGGTTACCGTTGCGCTCCTGCTCGTCCTCCCGCTGCTCCTTACCCTGATACGACGTCGCCGTCGCTGGGCGCACCCGAACCCGCTCACGGCCTGGGAGCAGCTGCGCGACGACGCGACCGACGTGGGCTACCGCTGGCACCCGGCGGACTCCCCGCGGGCGGCAGCGCAGCGGCTCGCCGACAGCCGTGGCCTGACCGGTCCGGTCGCGGCTGCCCTCGATCGGGTGGCCATCGCGACCGAGCGGGCTCGTTACGCCCTGCCCGGTCGGCTTCAGGACTGCGATCTGCGCCCTGACGTGAGCGAGGTGCGGGACGCCCTGCAGGAATGCTCCCCCACCCTGGTCCGGCTGCGAGCGGCAGTCTTACCGCCCTCCACGCTGGGGTGGGCCACTCATGGTGTGGGCGAACGGCTCGCGGACCTTATGGAGCGCTTCGACAACGGGCTCGCGGCCCTGAGCCGCCCGTTTCGACGGCGGGCCGCTGCGCGATAGCCGCGCTACTCGGGTCCGCCACGCTCTTCCCAGCGCTTCTTCCAACGGTCCTCGAGCCGCTCGCGCGTCGAACCATGCGAGCGATCCCGCTTGCCGAAGCCCCGCTTGCTTGAACGCTGAGCTCTGCCGTCGACCGACCGCAGGGTGGTCGTGCCGGTCCCGTTGAGCCGCTTGTAGGCTGAGACCCCCAGCAGCAACGCGGCCAGCATGACGACGAAGCCGACGATGCCGACCACCGGCTGGTTGGCGACCGGGCCGCCGACGAGCAGCAGGGCCCCGACCACAGCAAGCACGGTCGCCCGGCGGAGGCGTCGGCGCATGTGGGTGCGTAGGTCGGTCGAGCGCACGGTCGTGGCGAACTTGGGGTCTTCGGCATATAGGGCACGCTCGATCTGGTCGAGCAGGCGCTGCTCGTGCTCAGAGAGCGGCATGTCGCTCCCTCCAGAGGTCGATCGTGCCGAGCGTAGGGGCTCTGCCGACGCAGCGGACCCGCGCCTTGGAGCTAAGGGTACGAGCCTAACGGCCGCACGTCACGGCGAGTCCAAAGATCGTCATGACCGATCTTCGACCGAGCGCTCCACAGTCGGCGTTTCACGCGTGTTGGACGTACCTGCCCGGGCGCCCGCAGCGTGGGTGGGCGGGCCGCTGGGGCGGTCGGTACGCGGGGTCTCGTCGGGTCGGACCAGGGCCGCCAGCCGCACTGCTCCCGCCCCGAAGCGCAGGGTCGCCTGGTCGACGGCCTGCTCCGCCTCCCGCCAGCCGCTCTCCCGCTCACCGAGAAGCAGCTGTCGGCTCTGCCCTTCCACGTCGGCCAGGCCCTCCACCCGGACGCCGACCAGGCGCAGGCGGGCCCGCTCGAGGCCGAGGGCGTCGTACAGGGCAAGGGCGGTCTCGTAGACGACCCTCCCGACGTCGGTCGACTCGCGCAGCGTCTTGGACCGGGTGATCGTGGTGAAGTCCGCGAAGCGGATCTTCAGGGCGATGGTGCGGCCCACCTGGCCCGAGGCGCGAAGCCGCGCGGCAGTCCGCTCGGACAACCGCAGCAGCTCGCGGCGGACCACCTGCGGGTCGTCGACGTCGACCGGGAAGGTCTCTTCGGCGCCGATGCTCTTCTCCGGCTCGGAGGGCGTCACCAAGCGCTCGTCGCGGCCCCAGGCCAGGGCCGACAGATGCGCTCCCGCTGCCGGGCCGAGCGCACGCTGGAGGGTCTGCACAGGGGTGGTGGCGAGGTCGCCGACGGTGTGCAGCCCGAGCTTGCGCAGCACCTCCTCGGTCTTCTCGCCGACGCCCCACAGTGCCGCGACGGGCAGCGGGTGCAGGAACTGCACCACCCCGTCGGCGGGGACGACCAACAGCCCGTCCGGCTTGCAGTGCGCGCTCGCCAGCTTGGCGACGAACTTGGTGCTGGCCACCCCGACCGAGCAGGTGATGCCCTGCTCGTCCTGCACGGTCGCCCGGATCCACTCGCCGATCATCTGCGCGCCCCCGAGCCGCCGGGCGGCCCCGCGGACATCGAGGAACGCCTCGTCCAGCGACAGCGGCTCGACCAGGGGCGTGATGGACCGGAAAACCTCCATCACCCCGGCGCTCGCCGCCGCGTAGGCGCCGAAGGTGGGTGCGATCACGACGGCCTCCGGGCACAGCCGACGGGCCCGCGACATCGGCATGGCGCTGGCCACCCCGAACCGGCGTGCCTCGTAGGTGGCGCTCAGCACCACCCCGCGCGAGCCCTCCCCGCCGACGATCATAGGCTTGCCGCGCAGGTCCGGTCGGCGCAGCAACTCAACGCTGGCGTAGAACGCGTCCATGTCCACGTGCAGCA
>JAYTHM010000351.1:0-4328 GCA_043732645.1 Frankiales bacterium | reverse complement strand
GCTGGGGCTCGCGTACAGGTCGTCAACGCTGTCGTCCTCGAAGTCGACGGCAAGACTCCACCAGGACACTTCACGGGCGGGATGAAGCGGATTGTGTGCACCACATCGGCGGGCGAAGGCGGCGATCAATCGCCATTGCAAGATCACGGAGGCACTCGGGCGCTCTCCCGGCTGACTCCTCCACAGCCGCATCCTCGCAGCAGTCGCGTGTGACGGAAGAGACGTACCCGCGAAGTCTGGGAGGTCGCTAGCGCCTGCTGGCCACCGTGGCGCCCACACCCGGTGTCCGAAGGTAGTCGTCGCTACTCGTCAGGTTGAAGGGCCCGCGACTGCGGGTTCAGAGCCGCCAGTGGTCACGAAGTGGTCACAGAAATCTCGGTTTCTCTCGGTGACCAACGGTCAAGCCTGTTGCTGCCCGGTGACCGAAATAGCCTCCGACCTGCGAAAATACAGTCGTGTAAGCATCCTGCGGTCACGTCCGGACACTGGGCTGTGACAGTTCAAATCCCACCGCCACCGCCACCGCCACAGCTGCTGCAGGTGCCGCGCTGGCGCAACGCCGTCTGGTAGCAGCGGTCGCAGGTGGCCTGTCGTCGGGGTGCGCAGCGGGTGCAGATCGGTGCCTCGGTGGTGGCGAACGAGCAAGGCCGGTGCCTGCCGCAGCGGCTGCAGGCGGCGGTCGGCAGCTGGTAGCAGCCGTCGCAGAGGTCGGGCTGGTTATCGTGGGCGCGGCGGGCGATCCGGCGGACTCGCCCGCAGCGTCCGCAGGTCCGTTGCGGCCGGTCGGCGCAGCGAGCACAGAGCGGCTGATGGTCAAGGTCGTGGCCGCCGACTGGTTTCAGGACTCCGCAGCGGGCGCAGGGCTGGGCCAGTTCCCGGTGTCGGCAGCTCTTGCAGATCCCCTCGCCAGTAGCCGATCTGGTCAGGGGCAGGCCTTCGCGTGCGCACCTCACGCAGGCCGGCGCCGGCAGTGCCGTCGCGCCGCCGGCGCGTAGGGCGAGGACGAGTTGACCGACCGCTGGCGGTGCACCGATCGTCAACGCGGCCGGGTTGGCGGTGAACGCCTCGGCCAGGCTGCGCAGCGCCGCGGGACGGCTCGCGACCGCCGTCACGGCAAGCCTGGACCTGCGCGAACGTCAACGCCGGATCAGCCGCCAGGACCGCAGCGATGACCCGCTGGCGCCGCAGCTCACCGTCGACGCGAGCATTCACCTCAACGACTCACTGAGTAGGTAGCGGCACGACCCGGGCCCGGCCCGGCTCGGCCGAGCCGGTGGCGGGCTGCCCCCGGCAGCTGCTCGCTTGCTGGTGGGAGCCTCGGCGTGGGGCTCGATCAGGTCCGACGGTGTGCAGGTGAGGATGTCGCACAACGCCGCCAGAGCGGTCAGGTTCAGCCGTTCCGGGACCCGCACCACCAGCCGGTAGACCTGCTCCCTCGACAAGTTCACCCCGCGCTCGGTGAGTAACGGCACCAGGTCCGTGGTGGCGAACATCCCGCGCTCAGCCATCAACCGCCGCAGGTGCCAGTGATAACCCATCAGTCGTGTCTTCTTGGCTGTCATCGCTGTCCTCCGGAGTGGCCAACCTGCTGGTCGGCCTTGCTGTCGACGTTGAACGCCCGGGCCAGTGCCGAGCGCAACATCTGGTTCTTCGCGTCCGCACCGATCGTGGTGTGGGCGGCGGTCGTCGACGCCCACGAATGCCCGACCTGCTGCTGCACGAACAACGGATCGACACCGTCCTCGATCAGGTGCGACACGTAGGAATGCCGCAGGCAGTGCACCGACAACTCAGCTGGGATCCCGGCCGCCGCCCGGTAGGGCGCGAACCGGTCATCGACTGAACGGGTCGAGATCCGGCCACCCCGCTCGGTGGGCCACAACGCCCCGGGGGCCGCGTCCTCAAACAGGGGGCCGTACCTGCTCCAGGTACTCCGCGAGGGCCTCCACCGCCCACGGCATCACACTGGCCACTGCCCGCCGTCGCGGTGGGGAACCGCGCATCGCCTTGTCGAACCGGACGTGACACCCTCCAGGGCGCCGAGTCGCTCAGCCGCCGGGTTCGCGGTGAAGTCGGTCAGGTCCAGCATGGTGACCTCCCGACAGCGCAACTGCCAGCCGTAGGTCACCGTCAACAAGGTGGCGTCCCGGAACGCCGCCAGCCACCCCTTGCGCCGCGAATCGGCCAGTCGCTGCACCCGATCATCAGCGGAGTCGAACAACGCCTGGCACTCCAGCCGCGACAGGGGCCGCCGCTCCGGCCGCACCTCGTAGTCCGCGACGTGCACGGCCACGTTGTCCTCGTGACAGACCTGACTCGGCCGAGCACCGACCCGCTGCTCGCACTCCGCGACCCAGCCGTACCGAGGGTCGATCACATCGACGCAGAACGCCCCGACCGCTCCCTGATAGCCGCGCACCGTGGAATGCGCCCAGCCGCCGTCGGCGACCCACCGCTCCAGCTGCTCCGGCCGCCAACTCCACGGCCACCCCTGCGCGTACTTCTGGAAACGCCGGACCGGCCGCTCCCGACCCTCGATCAGCAACCCACCCAGGCGACGGCTGAGCTGCTGACGACGCCAACCCGCCAGCATCTGCTCGAACAACGCCGACTCCACCCGCAGCGACGTTGGGCCACCCAACACCGACAGCGCCGCTACTCCCGGCTGCTCCATCCCGGCCACCCTCCGCGGCCGGCGACAGATGCTTCATCGTGGCACTCAAGGCAACCAAACCGGACACCACATGCTGACATCAGATGCAACAGGCACCCGTCATCGCAGGTCAGGCGGCGTGTCGAAAGCCGCACTGACCCCGGACGAGCAGATCTGCAAACCTCAATCCCAGCAAGGCCAGCGACTACACAACCTGCCGAATGCTCCCCCAAGTTGCATCAGATGCAACTCTGCGGACTAGCGCGAGCGTCGCGTGGGTTTGCCTGAGGTCGTGCAGTCGGATGTGCGGCAGCTTGGCGGCGCGGGCTGCCTTGCCAAACTGGTAGCTGATCGTCTTCGGGTGGACGGGGGTGCCGTCGATCTGGGAGGCGACGAGGTCCTGGTCCTCGTAGTCGGGTCCCATCGCGAGGCGTTCCTCGCCCTGCCGAGTTCGCTGGGTGCGGAGGGCGGTGACCGTGGCTGGGTCGAGGGCCACCGTGCGACGTCCCTTGGCGGTCTTCGGTGTTCCCCACGCCATCCCGGGGGAGCCCTTGCGCCGCACGTCGGTTGTGATGAGCGTCCTGGTTATCCGTAGCGTCCCGGCCTCGAGGTCGATGTCGCTCCAGCGCAGGCCGAGCGCCTCGCCTCGGCGCATTTCCGGTGTTCGCGAGCAACCACCAGCAGCCGCGTAGCCGGTCGTGGTCGATCGAGTCCAAGAAGGTTCGGAGCTGGGCCCCGTTCCAGGTCGCTCTTTGTGCGCCGAGGGTCGCGGGGGATCAGCAGCCTGGGCGGGGTTGCGGATCAGCGCCTGCCAACGGATGGCGTGCCTGAAAGGCTCTGCGCAGGATCGTGGCGACGTAGGCGACTCGCAACCTCGGACATGCAGCAATAGAACAGGGATACGAGCATGATCGGAAAAGTTTCCACGGACTTGTTGGCTCTTTATCTGCCAGCAGGAAACAGGGGCGACGCTGGTGAAGCCGTCGTTGTCAGAGCAACCGTGAACCCTCGTGCTGGGCGGACATTGCTGACAGCGCAGGGACGACAGGACAGAGCTCGGCAGAGGCAATTGACAGGCAGGAAAGTAAGCCCTGCTCAGCGGCCGAACAGGCCCTTCTTCTTTTTCGCGGGGGTGCCAGCCATGGGCGCCCGGGGGGTTGGTGCGGCGCGCAGCGGCGCAGGCGCGGGCTCGTCATCCATGCCCAGCGACGACAGCTCCCGGAACAGCGACGCCATGTCGGTGTCCGCAGGCCGGTACGGCATAGCGGGGGCGTCATCGTCGGGCTCCGCAGCAATGGGCTCGCTGAAGGCCGTCGCCAGGACTTGAGCCGAACTTGCCGCGGTGGCGCTCAGCTCGGCGAACGCGCTGCTTGCCCCCGCCCGCTGCTCGGCAAGCATCGCCAAAGCTGCGTCCTCAGCCTCTTCTGCCGCTCGGGCTTCGGTACGGGCGTGCTCGGCCTGCTCCTCAGCGAAGCGTGCCTCTCGCACCGCCTGGGCCGTGGCTTGCGCCTCGGCGGCTTGACGCAGCTCGCGCTCAACCTCTGCCCGCTCATGGGCGATCCGACCTGCCCGCTGAGCGGCTTGTTCCTGGGCGAGCCGGTCGGCTTCGGCCCGTTCGGCGGCGGCGCGGGCAGCTTCTGCGTCAGCTAGTTCCTGGGCAAGGCGGGCTACCTCG
>JAYTHM010000350.1:0-4336 GCA_043732645.1 Frankiales bacterium | reverse complement strand
GAGGGCTGAGTTCACCTGCGGTGTAGCCGATCCCCACGACTCCGAGCGCTTCCCAGGACGGCTCCAGCCGCAACACGTCGACCACGACGTCGGGGCAGAACAGGGCGCTGCTGACCCAGGCGCTGCCCAGGCCCTCGGCGGCCAGCTGGACAAGGAGGTTCTCGACGCCAGCCCCGCCGGCCACGACGAACATCCGCTCCTCGGCGGCCTGCCGACGCGGGTCCGGGTAGGTGTGCGCACCGTCGCGCACCAGGCACGGCACGACCAGGTACGGCGCGTTCCGGAGCACGTCTCCGCGCCGAAGGCGGGCGGAGACGGCGGCCTCGTCGAACCCGTCGGCACGCAGGTCGGCGGCCCAGCGCGCGGCCATCGCGTCAAGCAGCTCCATCCGTCGGTCCTCGACAAGCACGAACCGCCACGGCCGGGTGTGGTGTGGCGCGGGCGCGGTGAGGGCAGCGGACACGGCCCGCAGCACCAGGTCGCGGGGGACGGGGGTCTGGGTGAAGGCACGGACCGTCCGCCGCAGCGCGAGGGTCTGCTGGTGGGCGTCGGCCGTTCCGAGCCGGAACCAGTCCTGGTGGGCGGGGCGGACCAGCGCTGAGGCTCCCCGTCCGTCGTCGGTCAACCGAAGGCCGCGGACCACCGCGGCGGCGATCCCATCGGCTTTGCCCTTGACAAGCTCGGCAGCGCCGGCGAGCTCGTCGGCGACAGCGATCTCGGTCACCTGCAGGACATGGCCGTGGCTGTCCGTCATCCCCCTGCTGTCGCGGACCGGTGCAAGACCGGCCACCCCGATCGCCTGGTCGGTCTGGCCGACCCGCCACGCCCGCCCCATCGTGTCGCTGATGACGACGGCCACCTCGACGCCGGTCAGCGCGCGCAGCCGGTCCCGCAGGTGGGCCGCCGACGCGTCCGGGTCCAGGGGCAGCAGGGCGATCTCGTCGCCGCGGACGTTGCTGGCGTCGACCCCGGCCGCGGCCATCACCAGCCCGTGCCGCGTCTCGACAATCGTCGTGCTCCCACGGCGCGCGACCACCCGCACCGTCTCGTCAGCCACGGCGCGCAGTCGGGTGGCCTCACGGTCGGTGCCCGCAGGCACCAGCCGTCCCTCGGCCTTGCTGATGACCTTGCTGGTCACAACGACGACGTCGCCTGCCTGGTAGGCGAAGGCGTCAGCCAGCAGCTGCCCGAGGTCGTCGCCGGGCCGGATGTCTGGCAGCCCCTCGACCGGGTGGACCTCAAGCAAGGTCGAGGGCCGCTCGGGCCATCGCCGTCGTGGCCTCCAGGTCTGTCATGAGCAGCGGTACGGCGCGTACCTCGACGCCGGGGACTGTCGCGCTGGCGTCGGAGGTGTCGACCAGCCAGCCGTCGAGCAGGCCCGCGCCGTAGTGCCGGCCGACCGCCTCCGCGGAGGTCTCGACGCCGATCGCCGCCAGGCACGCGTCGGCCATGCCACGGACCGGCGCTCCGCCGATGATCGGGCTGAGGCCGATGACCCGCTTGGAGCTCAGGGCGTCGCGCACACCCTGCACCTGCAAGATCATGCCGATGCTCACGACCGGGTTCGACGGCGGCAGCAGGACGACGTCGGCCGCAGCGATCGACTCGAGCACGCCGGCAGCGGGCGTCAGGTCGCTGTGGTGGACCAAGGTGATCGCCTCGGCCGGCAGGGCGGCGCGGTGCTTGATCCACCACTCCTGGAAGTGCATGGCGCGCCGGGTGCCGTCCTCGGTGACCGTCACGTGCGTCTCGGCCTGGACGTCGCTCATCGGCAGCAGCGTTGCGCCCGGCTGCCACCGCTCGCACAGCGACGCCGTCACCTGCGTCAGGGACAGCCCGCTCAGCATCAGCTGGGTGCGCCGCAAGTGGGTGGCGAGGTCGAGGTCGCCGAGGCCGAACCACGCAGTGGGGGAGCCGTAGGAAGCCAGCTCCTGCTTGGCCCGCCAGCTCTCGTCCTGCCGCCCCCAGCCCCGCTCGGTGTCGATGCCGCCGCCGAGGGTGTACATCACGGTGTCGAGGTCGGGGCAGATCCGCAGCCCGTAGAGGGTCGTGTCGTCTCCGGTGTTGACGATGACGGTGAGCTCCGCGTCCGGGAACGCGTGCCTGACGCCCTGCAGGAAGCGAGCCCCGCCGATACCGCCCGCGAGGGCCACGATGCGCATGGGGGAAGTCTGTCAGGTACTGGTCGGCGAGGCTCGGCGCTCGCGGGCCACACGGCGCACAGCTGCCGGGAAGGTGTCGAGCACCAGGCCGCGCTGGGCGCGCAGCCGTCGGCGGGTGCGCAGCACCCCAGCCACGCCGACCGCCCACACGACGTACTGCACTGACATCGCCAGCTTGTAGTCGCGCAGGGACGTCCCCGACAGCGAGCTCAGGACCAGTCCGATGGCGGCGATGGTGAGCAGCGAGGCGACAAAGCCTCCGACGTTCACGATGCCGGTGGCGCTCGAGAGCCGACCGGGAGCGTTCTCGGTGCGGGCGTAGTCGAAGCCGACCATCGAGCCCGGCCCGTTGGTCGCGAGCACCACCACGAGCAGCACGAGCACCGGCAGCGGGGCGCGTCCGGGCCACAGCAGCACAAGGGTCCAGACCGACGCCGTTGACGCCACGATCGCCAGCACCGGCACCGACCGGCGCAGCGGGAAGCGGCTGACCACGTGCCCCAGGAACGGCCCAAACACCAGGGACACCAGGACGAGCAGCGTCAGGAGCAGGCCCGCCTCGGTCGAGGTGCGGCCCTCGCCGACGACCAGAAACGGGTAGCCCCAGAGCAGACCGAAGACGGTCCCGGAGAACTGCGTGACGAAGTGGGTCCACAGCCCAAGGCGGGTCCCAGGCTCGCGCCAGGCGCTCGCGACGAGCTCCCGCACCGTGGACAGGTGAAGCGCCACCGGGACCACGGTCGTGCCGGGGGGTGTGTCCCGCACTGCGACGACGGCAAGGCCACCCGCGACCGCCCCGACGACTGCGGCGCCCAGGAAGGCCTGCGACCAGCCGGCCTGCCGGAGCAGGAACACCAGCGGGTACGCCGCGGCGACCTGCCCGAGCTGCCCGAGCAGGCCGGTGAGCTGGGTGACCAGCGGGACCCGTGAGGGGGCGAACCAGAACCCGACGAGCCGCAGCACCGCCGTGAACGTCATCGCGTCGCCGGCGCCCACCAGCACCCGGGCGACGACCGCGCCGCTGACGGTGTCGGCCTGCGACAGCAGCAGCTGGCCCAGGGTCATGAGGACGGCCCCGCTGACCAGCAGCCGGCGCGAGCCGAAGCGGTCGAGCAGGACCCCTACGGGCACCTGCAGTCCAGCGTAAACGGCGAGCTGCAGCACCCCGAACAGCCCCAGCTGTGCGGGGGTCGCGCCGAAGCGGTGCTGGGCGGCCACCCCGCTGACGCCGAGGGACGAGCGGTTGAAGACGGCCGTGACGTAACAGGCCATCGCCAGTCCCCACACGACCCACGCGCGGGAGGAGGTACGGGCAACGACGTGGCTGCCCACTGCTTCCACCGTCACTTCTAAGGCAAGGTCCCGCAGCGGCGCCAGATTCCCTGCCGTCGCAGTGGCGACGCGGTCGCCAGTAAGGTCGTTGAATGGAAGCTGTGCCCGGAATGCGCCGCGCCCTTGCGCGCGCCCGTGACGGCAAGCCGCTCGACCTGACCGAGGCGACGGTCCTGCTTGCGGCCCGGGGTGAGGACCTCAGCGACCTGAGTGCCTCGGCGGCCCGGGTCCGGGACCAGGGGCTCGCGGACGCCGGTCGTCCGGGCACCGTCACCTACAGCCGCAAGGTCTTCATCCCCCTGACCAGGCTGTGCCGCGACCGCTGCCACTACTGCACCTTCGCGACCGCGCCGGCCCATCTCCCCTCGCCGTACCTGTCGATGGAGGAGGTCCTCGACATCGCGCGCCAGGGCGCAGCGCTGGGGTGCAAGGAGGCGCTGTTCACGCTCGGCGACCGGCCGGAGCTGCGCTGGCCGGCGGCTCGGAACTGGCTCGACGAGGCAGGGTATGACGACACGCTGTCCTACGTGAGGGCCGCTGCCGTGGCGGTCCTCGAGGAGACGGGTCTGCTGCCGCACCTCAACCCGGGCGTGATGTCCTGGGCAGAGCTGCAGCGCTTGAAGCCCGTCGCGCCGAGCATGGGCATGATGCTCGAGACGACCGCCGAGGTGCCCGCCCACAGCGGCTCGCCGGACAAGGTGCCTGCTGTTCGGCTGCAAGTGCTCGAGGACGCCGGTCGACATGCGATCCCCTTCACCACAGGCCTTCTCGTCGGGATCGGCGAGACGCTGAAGGAGCGCGCGGAGACGGTGTTCGCGATCCGGGCCAGCCACCGCAGACAC
>JAYTHM010000349.1:0-4350 GCA_043732645.1 Frankiales bacterium | reverse complement strand
TCGCGGAGCGGTGGGGCGAGGCGCGGGGGGAGAGCGGGTTCGGAGAACGTTGAGGTTGAGTGATAGTCCACGACATCGGGCTCTGCGATCGTGACGCTTTCGTGACCTCAATCTTGACCTGGTCATGATCACGTGGCAATCTTGAAGCACCGCGCCTGAGCCTTCTGCCAGGTGTGCGCAACCCCCTCAGCGTGGAGGCTTCTTCGATGGCGAAGGCCCTGTTCGGTCATGTGGGTGTAGGGACGGACCTCCGTCTTTCCTCCGAGGTCCGGCGCCTGCGCGCCCGGGTTCTCGAGCTCGAGTCGGAGCTTTCCCACGCCAAAGCGGTCAATGATGCGCTCGTTGCGTCGGTGCACGTCGACGACGACATCCGCGTCCTCACCGACGAGCACATCCTCACCTGACCAGGCGGGCTCACCTGTTCGGGCGGGCCCGGTGCTGGCAAACGCAGTGCGTAGAAATTCGTTTCCCTGATGGGGGGCGTCTTTCGTCGTTGTGAGGCCCTTGCGCTGTGCCTACTGCCCACCGGGTAGGCGTTGATCGGGAGCGGACATGTCGCTGGCACTGCTGGCACTGCTGGCACTGCTGGCAGCGCGGCCGAGGTACAGCTACGAGCTGCGGGGGGGGCGCGGCTCGGACCGGGAGCACCTGGCCGCTGAATGTCGGGCAGGTCTACACGACGCTCAACCGGCTCAACCGGCTCAATCGGCTCAATCGGCTCGACTGGCTCGACTGGCTCAACTGGTTCAACCCTTGCGGCTGCGTGACGGCCGGCGACGCTACGACAACGAGTACTGGCACTTCGAGCTGCTCGCGGCTGCCAAGGGCTCGCACTGCCCGGCACGGGAGCCGCACGCGTGACGGCAACTGCACCCTGACGGCACACCGCTGTCGGACCGCGCCGCTACAGTCAGGCCTGGCCTTCCCCAGGCACCCCCGAACGCTGCCCGGCGTTCAGATCGGTAGAGCGTGCACCTCAAGAGCCTCACGCTGAAGGGCTTCAAGTCCTTCGCGTCCCCGACGACCCTTCGCTTCGAGCCGGGCATCACCTGCGTGGTGGGCCCCAACGGCTCGGGCAAGAGCAACGTCGTCGACGCCATCGCCTGGGTGCTCGGCGAGCAGGGCGCCAAGGCCCTGCGCGGCGGCAAGATGGAAGACGTCATCTTCGCCGGTACGCCGGGGAAGGCCCCGCTCGGGCGGGCTGAGGTCACCCTCACGATCGACAACACCGACGGCGCCCTCCCGATCGAGTACGCCGAGGTGTCGATCACCCGGCTGATGTTCCGGGACGGTGCTTCGGAGTACAGCATCAACGCCACCAAGTGCCGCCTGGTCGACGTGCAGGAGCTGATGAGCGACAGCGGTATCGGCCGCGAGCTGCACGTGGTCGTCGGCCAGGGCCAGCTCGACGCGGTGCTCAGTGCCCGACCGGAGGACCGACGGGCGTTCATCGAGGATGCAGCGGGCGTCCTGAAGCACAAGAAGCGCAAGGAGAAGGCGCTCCGCAAGCTCGAGGCGATGCAGGCCAACCTCACCCGTCTGCAGGACCTCACGGTCGAGCTTCGACGCCAGCTCAAGCCGCTCGGCCGGCAGGCCGAGGTCGCCCGTCGGGCAAGCGAGGTGCAGGCCGACCTGCGCGACGCGAAGCTGCGGCTGCTTGCCGATGACCTTCTGCAGCTGCAGACCGCGCTCGACGCGGAGGTCCGCGACGAGACCCAGCTGCGGGAGCGCCGCAGCCAGGTTGACAGGCAGCTCACCGAGGCTCAGCAGCGCGAGCAGCAGCTCGAGGCCGCGACCGCCGAGCAGGCGCCGCGCCTTGCCCGGGCGCAGGAGACGTGGTACCGGCTCTCCGCCCTGGAGGAGCGCCTGAGAGGTACGGCGACGCTCGCGTCCGAGCGGCACCGGCACCTCACCTCCGAGCTGCCCGAGCAGGCCCAGCAGGGCCGCGACCCCGAGCAGCTCGAGCGCGAGGCGGCGTCGGTGCGCCAGCAGGAGATCCAGCTCGCCGAGCAGATGGGCCAGGACACCGAACGGCTGACGGCCGCCGTGACCCGTCGTACCGACGTGGAGGCGGCCCTCGCGGCGGAGGAGAAGGCGCTCGTCGTCGCGCGCCGGGCGATCGCCGACCGCCGCGAAGGGCTCGCGAAGCTCACCGGCCAGGTCGGAGCGCTGCGCTCCCGGGCCACCGCCGCCGAGGCCGAGATCGGCCGGCTGTCGGCCGGCCTCACCGAGGCCTTGGCCCGCGTCGAGCGGGCCGTCGGTGACCTTGCGTCGCTGCAAGAGCAGGCAGGAGGCCTGGACGAGGGCGAGGTCGACCTCGACGAGTGGCACGAGCGGGCCGCGCACGCCCTCGCCGAGGTGCAGGACCGGCTGGCCGCGCTGCAGGCAGATGAGCGCGCGGCCGAGCGGGACCGCTCCACCTGGGCCGCGCGACGCGACGCGCTGTCGCTGTCACTGGCCCGCAAGGACGGCTCAGGGCACCTGCTCGCCGCCGGCCTCCCTGGAGTCCTCGGCACCGTTGCGAAGCTCGTCACCGTCCAGGCCGGCCGGGAGGTGGCCGTCGCCGCTGCCCTGGGTGCGGTCGCCGACGCGATCGCCGTGGCCTCGCCCGCGGACGCGGCCACGGCGCTTCAGCACTTGAAGGCCGGCGACGCCGGCCGCGCGGGGCTGCTCGTCAGCGGGGCGTCGTACGAGGACGGCGCGTGGCCGTCGCTGCCCACCGGGGCGGTGTGGGCAATCGACCTGGTGGATTCGCCCTCCTCGCTGCGCCCCGCCCTGACCCGGGCGCTGCGCCGGGTCGCCGTCGTCGCGTCGTTGGAGGACGCCCGCCGGCTGGTCGAGACCGTCCCGGACGTCCGGGCCGTCACGGCGGAAGGTGATCTGCTCGGGGCCGACTGGGCTGCGGGCGGTAGCGCCAGCGCCCCGTCGCTGCTCGAGGTGCAGGCGGCCGTGGATGAGGCCACCTCCCAGCACGACGAGGCCGACCGGCGGCACACCCGGCTCGCTGCGCAGGTCTCCGTGGCGCAGGCAGCGCTGGCCGAGCGGCAGGTGACCGTCCACGAGGCGCTCGCCGAGCTGCATGACAGCGACGCCCGGATGGCGGCCCTCGGCGAGCAGCTCGGCCTGCTGGCGTCGGCGGCCCGGTCGTCGGAGGAAGAGGCCGGTCGGCTCGAGCAGGCCCGCGCCCGCGCCGAGGAGGCCCGTGACCGCGACCTGTCCGGGCTCGCCGAGCTCGAGGAGCGCCTCACCGCTGCGTCCCAGGCGCCCACCGACACCGAGCCGGCCACCGACCTGCGCGACCGCCTCGTCCAGTCCGCTGCCGACGCCCGGGCCACCGAGGTTGAGGCGCGGCTCGCGGTCCGCACCGGTGAGGAACGTGCCAGGGCGCTGTCCGGCCGGGCCGAGGCGCTCGAGTGCGCCGCCCGGCAGGAGCGAGTCGCCCGGGAGCGGCTGATCGCCCTCCGGTCCCAGCGCGAGCGCGGCGCCCTGATCGCTGCCGACGTGGTGCGCGGCGCCCAGGTGGCGCTCGTCCGCATCGCGGGGTCGCTCATGGCCGCCGCCGCGGAGCGCGAGGCCGCCCAGGCCGCCCGCACGGTCACCGAGGCCGAGCTGCTCACGCTTCGGTCCTCCGGGCGCGAGCTGGCCGCCGAGCTCGACCGGCTTACCGATGTCGTGCACCGCGACGAGGTCGCCCGCTCCGAGCAGCGGCTGCGGATCGAGGCCCTGGAGGCGCGCGCCGTCGAGGAGTACGCGGTACCGCTCCAGACGCTGGTTGCGGACTACTCACCTGACGTGCCGGTGCCGCCCGTCACCCTCTTGGAGGGCGAGGCCGGCGAGTCGGTGCCGTACGACCGGGCGGCCCAGGAGAAGCGCGCGGCGACCGCCGAGCGGGCGCTCGCGCTGCTGGGCCGGGTCAACCCGCTGGCGTTGGAGGAGTACACCGCCCTCGAGGAGCGGTCGGCCTTCCTCACGACGCAGCTGGAGGACCTCAAGGCCACCCGGCGCGACCTGCTCGTCGTCGTCAAGGACGTCGACGACCGCATCCACGACGTGTTCGCTGCGGCGTTCGCGGACACCGCCCTCGAGTTCGTCGGCGTTTTCGCGACGCTGTTCCCGGGCGGTGAGGGCAAGCTGGTACTGACCGAGCCCGACGACCTGCTGGCGACCGGGATCGAGGTGATGGCCCGGCCGGCCGGCAAGAAGGTCTCCCGACTGTCGCTGCTGTCCGGCGGCGAGCGGTCCCTGACCGCCATCGCGCTGCTCGTCGCCATCTTCCGCGCCCGACCTTCGCCGTTCTACGTCCTGGACGAGGTCGAGGCCGCTCTCGACGACCGGAACCTCGGCCGGCTC
>JAYTHM010000348.1:0-4376 GCA_043732645.1 Frankiales bacterium | reverse complement strand
GCAGGGCGTTCGAGCCGCTGTAGAGCATGTTGCGCAGCACCTCGGTGGTCATCACGACCACGTCCGCGCCGCCGTTGATCGTCGTGTCCCCGGTGAGCAGGCCGACCTTGTCGGCGCCGTGGCGGGCGACCAGGTCGGTGTACTTCTGATTCGACAGTGCCTTGATGGGCGTCGTGTAGAAGCACTTGCGTCCCGCCTGCAGGGCCAGGTGTACGGCGAACTCCCCGACGACCGTCTTCCCAGCGCCGGTCGGCGCGGCGACCAAGACCCCACGACCCCGCTCGAGGGCCCTGCACGCGGTCCGCTGGAAGGCGTCGAGGCCGAACGGGTAGCCGACTTCGAACGCGGTCAACGCCGGGCCGCCCTGGGAGCCACGGAAGGCCTGGTAGCGCTCGGCGGGGCTTCGCTGCTGCTCTGCCCTGCGAGTCATCTGCCCAGGCTATGCGGCAGTCGCCTTTGGCGCTGCCGGTGCTGCCGGGTTCACAACGGTGACGGCGTCGTGTCGACGTACGACAGCTGGTCGTCGGGTAGGTCGGACTCGGGCTCCAGCGCGACGCGCTTGCGGTGGGAGCGGTCACGGACGAGGGCGATCAAGATGCAGAAGCCGTACAGAATCCATATGGGGATGGCCATCGCGAAGAACGTGAAGGGGTCCGTGCTGGGGGTGATGACGGCCGCGAAGAACGCGATCCCCACCACCATCCCGCGCCACATCCCGCGCATCCGCTGCGCGGTGAGGATCCCGACGAGGTTCAGGAACACCAGCACGAGCGGGAACAGGAACGATATCCCGAAGGCCAGCAAGGTCAAGGTGGCGAACGACAGGTAGCTCTGCAGGTCTGGCAGGCTGACCAGACCGGCGCCACCGACGGTCAGCAGGAACTGCAGGCCTTTGTCCATCGTGAGATAGGCGAAGAACACGCCGGTCGCGAACAGCACCAGTGAGGACGCGAGGAAGGCCAGTGCGTACTTCCTCTCCCGGCGGTGTAGCGCGGGCGTGATGAACGCCCCGAGCTGGTAGAGCCAGACGGGTGCGCTGAAGACCACCCCGGCGATGCTGGAAACCCGCAGGCGCACCTGGAACTGCCCGAAGATGTCGCGGACATAGAGCTTGCAGTCCGGTCCGGCGGCGGGAGTGCGGCAGTAGGGCGCACGAAGGAAGTTGAAGACCGGCTGGTAGAAGACCGTGCCGACAAGGATTATCGCCAAGGCGATCACTAGGACGGACTTGCCGAGACGGTTCCGCAGCTCGAACAGGTGCTCGATCAGCGGCATCCGCCCGTCAGGCGGGCGCTGTGCCATCCGCCGAAGCTACTGCTGCGGGCGGTCCGGGGTCGCCGGCGGCTTGAGCGGCTCTCCCGTATAGGGGTCATACCGCAGCAGGGGCTGGCCGGTGACCGAGTCGAAGCGCGCCTGCGCGGGAGGCAGCGCCCCTGGAGCAACCGGCGTCGCTCGCTTCTCACGCTCGATGTCGTCGTCGTGCAGGCCCTTGGTCTCGGCCTTGAGGATGCGCAGTGACTTGCCCAGTGCGCGTGCGGAGTCAGGCAGGCGCTTGGAACCAAAGACGACCAGCACCACCAGCAGGACCAGAACAAGTTCCCAGCCACCAGGGAAGTTCACAGCATCTCCTCGATCGGACTAACGACATCCTACGTCGCGAAACGCAGTTCAGCGCCGCTCACGTTGTGACGGATCCGTTGCGTTCAGGTGGGGACCAGGCTGAGCGAGGGCTGGCGGCGCCAGCGCCCCGAGCGTGGCGGCGGCGCCGGACACTTGGCGCAGGAGCCGGCGTACCTGCTTGTAGCGAGCCCAACCGGCCAGTCCCAGCACGACCAGCGACAGCACCACGGTCAGGACAACGAGCAAGATCCAGGGCACTGGTCGACGTTAGCGCGCCGACCGGTTCCGGGCAGCTCTCAGGCGACGGCACGGTCGACGAGCGAGGCAAGCAGGTCGGTCTCGCCGAGCTTGAGCGCAAAGTCGAGCAGGTCGTCGTAGGACAGGACCGGGCCGGGCTTGATCTCGAGGACCTCTGCGGGCAGGTCCCACACCATGGCGGGCACGCCGCCGGAGACCAGCAGGGACACGACGTGGTCGTCGGCCGGTTTGCGGACCTCGGTGTCACAGCTGTGGCAGTCGAAGGAGTAGTAGGAGAGCGGCGCGTGGCTGCAGACCATGAGGGACACGTCAGCGGGCGTGAGCTCGACCTCACCGCAGGTGGGGCAAGAAGCCTTGATGGTCGTCATGGCCGTTCCTCTCGCTGATGCGCTCTGTCTGTGAGTGACAACGAGGCTTTCGGCAGGCACGAGCGGGGGCTTGACCCCCGAATGCCGCAGATGACTCAGGGTGACTAGTCCCTGCTACCGATCGGCGTAGGCGGCCAGCGCCGATCGGGCGTCTTCGCGCACGCGCAGGGCCAGCCAGGCCGGTTCCAGGACCCGACCCGATGCCCCGAGCGACAGCGCCAGCCGACGTACCCACGCCGTCCCGGAGGTGCGCAGGGTGACGACCTGCCGGCCGTCGCCGAGCTCCTCCACGGCGTCGCAGGGGTAGAAGTCGGCGACCCAGGCGGCGCCTGGCTCGAGGGCCAGGCGGACCACGGTGTCGCCCGGCGCCGGCTGGAACAGCCCCTGCGACAGGTCGCGGGACGGCGCGTTCGGCGGAGGCGCGGCATCCTCGTCGAGGACCGCGAGGTCCTGCACCCGTCCGAGGTGGAACACCCGCATCCCCTCGGCGCGGCGGCACCAGCCCTCGAGGTAGCTGCTTCCCTCCACGACCAGCAGCCGGACAGGGTCGACGTCGCGCGCGGTCGTCTCGTCGCGTCCGGCAGTCCAGTAGACCAGGCGCAGCACCTTCTGCCGGGCCAGGGCCTCCCGGACGAGCGGGAGTAAATTGCTGTCCCCCTCGAGCGCGACCGCGACCCGGTCGGCGGGGGCGGCCGCGGTCCCGGCCGCGGCTTCGACCTTCGCGAGCGCCCGCAGGACCGGCTCAGGGTCGGTCAGGCCCGGCGTCTCGGCCAGGGTGCGCAGGGCGACGACGAGCGCGAGGGCCTCATCCACCGAGAGCCTGAGCGGCCGGACGACACCCTGCGGGTCCGACAGCGTGATCGTGTCGCCCTCGAAGTCGATCTCGATCAGGTCACCCGGGTAGTGCCCCGGCAACCCGCAGACCCATAGCAGGTTCAGGTCCTTGCGCAGCCGGTTCTCGGTGATCCCGAAGTCGGCGGCGGCAATCGCGAAGGCGATCCCGGGGCGCGTGAGCAGGTACGGCACCAGCGCCAGCAGGCGTGGCAGCTCCTCAAGCGTCCCGCTCACGGGGTCTGCTCGGCGGTCGTGTCCCCGGCCAGCGCGGTCAGGCGCCGTACGACGGACTGGCGGGCTTCGTCCGGGGACAGCACGACGGCGTCGGCGCCGTAGCCGGCGACCCGGTCAGCGAAGCGAAGGTGGTCGGAGTAAGGCAGTTCGACGACCTCCCAGCCCTCTGCATCAGGGGTGGTGGATGTCGCGGTGCGGCGCAGCTCCCAGCAGCTGCCTGTCCGCACCAGGACCCGCGCCGTGGTCGTCGGGGTGTCCCCCGCGCTCTCGACGACCATGGCCCGCAGGTCGGCCCCGTCGGGGATCACGACGGCGCCGGTCGGCCCTTCTGGGGTCACCGGTCCGGTGATCCTGGATAACCGGAACACGCGGGTTGCCTCGCGGGTGAGGTCATGCGCGACGAGGTACCAGCGGCCGTGCCACGACACGACGCCCCACGGCTCGACCTGCCGGGACTCGGGGGCCGGCCGCCCGGCGGTGCGATAGTCGAAGCGCAGGACCTGGCCCTGGACCGCGCCTGCAAGGCAGGACTCGAAGGCCGGCTCGGTGGCACCGATCCGCGGCTCGAGACCCGTGGCGCTCTCGGGCGGCTCGATCCCGGCGGCGCGTAACTTGAGCAGGGCGCTGCCCGTGGCGCCCGCCAGAGGCGCCGACTGCCAGAGCCGGGCGGCAAGGCCAAGGGCCGCAGCCTCGTCGGGCTCCAGCGCGATCGCGGGTAGCTGGTAGTCGCGCTGGGCGATGCGATAGCCAGGCTCGTCGTCCCAGCCGGAGTTGGACCCGGTCTCGAGCGGGATCCCCAGGTCGCGGAGCTCCTCTTTGTCCCGCTCAAACATCCGGCGGAACGCCTCCTCCTGGGTGGTCCCCTCTCCGGTGTCATAGCCGGGGACCGCCTCGCGGATCTGCTGAACGGTGAGATACCGGCGGGTCGCCAACAGGCATATCACCAGGTTGAGCAACCGCTCGGTCTTCTTCGCCGCCACCACCCTGACGCTAGCGCCTCGACGGGCCGTATCCTTCGTCGCATTGCGCCGGAAGTCTCCGTGCACGCGCACGTGAGCGACA
>JAYTHM010000347.1:0-4409 GCA_043732645.1 Frankiales bacterium | reverse complement strand
CTGGTGGCCAGCCAGCCGCTGACGCTGTTGGTGCGCAAGCAGGTCGGCCTCGGCGCCCCGGGGTGGGGCGTGTCGGCAACCGGAGTGCCCTCCACAATCTTTTTTCGGCTCACCACGACGGCCCACGACCCCGCCTTCGCCTACCGGGTCGCGAAGGCCTACGCCACAGCGTTCCCGGCCTACATCAGCACCTTCGAGGGCACCTCGAACGGTGACGGAAATACGCTACGGGTCCTTGAGCCCGCGGGCTATGACCCCACGCTGCTCGGCCCAAACCGCACCCGCAACATCACGGTGGGTGTCGGCCTGGGGCTCGTCATCGGGTTCGGGCTGCTCCTGCTTCTGGAAGCGCTGGACAACAAGGTGCGCGACGTCGCCGAGCTGGAGGAGCTGGCTGGTGTCGGGGTGGCCGCCTCGGTGCCCCTTGAGTTCCGCAAGCTGTCGCTCGTCGTCGACAACAAGCCTCGGTCGCAGCGGGCCGAGGCGATCCGGCTGATCCGGACCAACGTGCAGTTCGCCGGGATCGGGGACTCCCTGCGGACCCTCGTGGTGACCAGCCCGGGAGCTGGTGAGGGAAAGACGAGCGTCGCAACCGATCTGGCCGTGGCCTACGCCCAGGCCGGGCAGCGCGTGATCCTCGTCGATGCCGACCTGCGCAAGCCGCGGGTCGGTGAGACGTTCAAGACCACCGACGAGCCCGGGCTGACCGGCGTCCTGCTCGGAAACGTCCCGCTGTCGACGGCACTGCGCCCGTGGAAGGACGGTTTGCTCCAAGTCATGACCAGCGGTGCCCGCCCCGCCAAGCCCAGCGAGCTGCTGGCCAGCAGCAAGATGGCCGAGCTGTTGCAGGTCCTGCGTGACGAGGCGGACCTCGTCATCGTCGACAGCGCGCCCGTCATGCCCGTCGCCGACACCATCGGGCTGGTGGCCCACGCCGACGCCGTGCTGGTCGTCGTACGGGTCGGCTCGACCCACCGGTCCGCGCTGACCGCGACGGTCACCCGCCTGCAGAGCGTCGACGCGCGGGTGGTCGGGATCGTGGCCAACGGCGGCGCGACGAAGGGTGGCGACGGCTACTACGCCCCGAAGGAGCGCCGTGGCCTGCTGCGACGGACACGAACCGTCCAGCTCCTCAACGTCCCTGTCGAGACCGTCCACCCCTTGGGTGCCACGGCAGGTCCTGGGGCCTCGGCACCTCGTGGATCGGGCAGGCCGGATCGTTCCCGTTCGCCGGGGACCAGCAGCGGCCCGTCCTCCGTCCCGTCATGGGACTCTTTTTCCGTCCAGGACCCAGAGGCCAACGGCCAGGCCTAGGTTGTATCTGCGATATTGAGCGGGGTTCAGGCCTGATTCTTTGGTGAGGTCGCGAACTCAGGTCCTCACGGACGAGATGTGGGCTCGGATCGAGTCCCTGCTACCACCGCTGAAAGGTGCAATGGGGAGGCCTATGGCGCCCCCTCGCACGTTGGTGGAGGAGTCGATCTTCAGACTCCGCTCTGGGCTTGCGTGGCGGGACCTACCGGCCGAGTTCGGGCCGTGGCAGACGGGGCGTCTGGAAACGGCACGCCAAGTTCAGCAAGAACGGCACCTGGGACAAGGTCCTACTCGCGTTGCAGACGCAGGCTGACGCGGCCGGGCAGATCGACTGGAACGTCTCGGTGGACTCAACGATCGCGCGGGTTCATCAGCGGCGCGACTGGTGGCAGGTCGGAGCTGACGGTCACCGCTCACACAGGGGGCTCTCTCGAATGACAAAGATTCGCTGGGTAGCGGGGACGAACCGGACGATCGCGCTATTAGGCGCTCCCGAGGAGGCCTGACAACCAAGACCCACGCGCTCGTTGATGGCCGAGGCCTGCCCTTGGTGCTGATGCTCACGACCGGCCAGGCGGAAAACTCCCCCACATTGACGGTGCTTCTGAGCCAGCTCCGGATCCCGCGGCTCTGCGGTGGTCGGCCACGTACGACCCCGTCGGCGCTTCTTGCGGACAAGGCCTACTCGGCCAAGGCCCACTAGGCGCGACCTGCTGCGTCGTGGAGAGCTTCGAGGATGTGGCGGGCGGTGGCGTTCCAGCTGAACGTCGTTGCACGCATCCGCCCTTGCTCGCGGAGCTCGTCTCGAGACACGGCCTCGAGGATGCCTTTCGACAGCCCGTCGACGGTGGCCTCGACGGTGACGGCAGCAGTCGCGACCACCTCCTCGACCGCAGCTGCATGCGTCACCACGAGCTTCGCACCGGCCGCCATCGCCTCGAGGGGCTGAAGCCCGAACCCCTCGTCGGAGGAGGGCTGAACCACTACGGCTGCATGACGGAAGAGGTCGGCGAGGTCCTCGTCGGTGAGCCGCCCTGTCAGCTTCACCTCGACGCCGAGCTGCAGGGCCCGCTGTTCCACCTTCGCGCTGATGCTCGGACCGAGGCTCCCGCCGATCACGAGTGGTGGTAGCGCTGTGGTGCGCAGAGCCCCGGCGTAGCCCTCGACGACAAGGACCGACCGGTCCCTTGGATCGTGGGAGCCGAGGTGGAACACGCAGTCAGCTCGCGGTACCGCAGCCGGCTGGAACCGCTCTAGGTCGACGCCGAGCGGCATCAGCCGAATGGCGGTCCGGGGAAGGCCGTACCGACTGGAGATCTGATCACCGACCGCGCTGGTGCTGACGCCGACAACAGCGGCGCGTCTCAATGCGGCCTTGAGGATCGATCGGCTGTAGACCTGGCGCGCCCGGCTCTTGGCGGTCGTGGGTGGAGTGCGCTCCCACCTCACCTCAGGGTCCTCCGGGACGTGAAGGACCAGCGGAGGGCCCCACAGCGCCCCTGCCTCTCGGTGGCTGTAGACGGCTGCGGCTCCGAGCTGGCGCGCCAGCCTTGGCAGCCCGACCTGCTCCCACCGGCTCTGCAACGAGGGGCCAACGCACACGACGCTTGTCCGAGGTAGGTGCGCGAGGGCTGGCTGCCCAGCGGGCGTAACGGCGAAGACCACGTCCTCGGGCGCCACGTCGTAGAGGGCGTCTGCGAGCGACGCGAGGACCCGTGAGATCCCCTTCGGGTTGACGCCGAGGTCAACGGCATCGATCAACCAGGGAGCGGTCACGCGGCAGAGTCTAGGACGACGGACGCGTTATCCTTCGGGAGTGACGGATGCACCCATGGCCGCCCGCGGGCGCGATGTCGCCGTGCTCGTCGTCGCCTACGGATCCCCGGAGCTGCTGCGTCAGGCCCTCAGCTCCGTCGCCGCTTTCGAGGTCGTCGTGGTGGACAACTCCAGTGACGGGGACGTCGAAGAGGTCGTCCGCGCCGCCGGTGGCCGTTACCTCGACCCTGGTCGGAACTTGGGTTTCGGTGCCGGCGTGAACGTCGGATTGGCCGACCTGGCCGATCGTGTTCCCGACGCGGACGTGCTGGTGTTAAACCCGGATGCGGTCATCTCCGCTGAATCTGTCCTGGCATTGCACGACGCGCTGCTGTCAGAGCCCAGGACCGCCGCAGTGTCGCCAAGTCTGCTCGACGCGCAGGAACGGTCGTCACGGGTGACCTGGCCGTGGCCGTCGCCCTTGGGTGCATTCGTTGAGGCAGTGGGACTCGGGAGCAGGCAGAGAGATGTCTGGCTCGTGGGTGCGGTGCTCCTCCTGCGGCGTGAGGCGGTGACTGCCATCGGGGGGTTCGATGAGCGGTTCTTCCTCTATGCCGAGGAGACGGACTGGCAGCGTAGAGCTGCGGCAGCGGGGTGGAGCCTCTCCGTCGCTCCGGACATCACGGCCGTGCACATAGGTGCCGCCACGAGCTCCGATCCCCGAGCGCGCGAGCTGCTGTTCTACGCCGGACAGGAGACGTATGTGCGAAAGTGGTTCGGCAGAGGAGGCTGGTTGCTCTTCCGGGCGGCATCGGCCGTAGGTGCGGCTGTCCGGGCGCTCCTTCTGCCACGCGCTCGTCGGTTCCACTCTCGGCGGTTGGTGATGTACGTCCGAGGACCCAGGACCATGGCGACCCAAGCTGGGCTGCTGCCGCACTGAGAGGGCGTGAGCTGTGACGGACGCCCTTCGGCGTGGCCGATCCGCACTGGGGGTTACGGCTGCAGGCTGCCTGTGGGCGCTCTTCGTCGGCGACTACTCCCTCACCAACTCCCGGCTCGCGGTGATCATCGCTGCGCTTCCTTTCGTGCTGGTATTGACCTTGACCCGCCTCCCCGTGATCGCGCTGCTGGCAGTGGCATCAATTCCGTTTACCGCGGATGTCGCGAAGGGGGCTGTGCCTTCCGTCCAGGTCGGGCCGAGCGACCTGGGGCTGGCCATCACCGGCGCGGGACTGCTTGTCGCGGTCGCGCTGGGGCAGGGGATGCTCCGGCCACCATCCGTGCTCAGGCCGTTGGCCGTCCCTTTTGGTGTGTACACGGCGATCATGGTGGTGCTGCTG
>JAYTHM010000346.1:0-4411 GCA_043732645.1 Frankiales bacterium | reverse complement strand
GGCTGCTGGTCAAGCTCGTCACGACCGCGCTTGTCGTCCTGGTCGTGCTCGCCCTGGCCCGGCGGCTGCCGACCAGCTGGTGGGCCTGGGCCGCGGGGGCGTCGGCCGTGCTGGTGGTGCTCGGGTCGTTCGCCTACCCGGTCGTGGTCGAGCCGGCGTTCAACCACTTCACGTCGCTGCCGGCCGGGACCTTGCGCACCGAACTGCTGGCCCTGGCCGAGCGTGACGACGTGCCCGTCAAAGACGTGCTGGTCGCGGACGCCTCCCGCCGTACGACCGCGCTCAACGCCTACGTGAGCGGCTTCGGGTCGACCCGCCGGATCGTGGTCTACGACACGCTGCTGCGGGAGTCCTCCGACCGCGAGGTCAAGCTCGTGGTCGCGCACGAGCTCGGGCACGCGAAGCGGCAGGACGTGCTGCACGGGACGATCATCGGGGCCTTCGGTGGGGCCGCCGGGATCTGCGCCCTGGGGCTGATCCTGTCCTGGGCGCCGCTGCTGCGCCGAGTCGGTGCGAGCGGTCCGGGCGACCCGCGGGTACTGCCGCTGGTGCTGTTTCTCGCTGTGCTCACGCCAGTGCTGCTGTCGCCCCTGACCAACCTCATGACCAGGCACGTCGAGGCGCGCGCCGACGTGCACTCGCTCGAGCTCACCCATGACGTCACGACGTTCATCGCCAGCGAGCAGCGGCTGTCGACGGTCAACCTGTCCGACCTTGATCCAGGCCGCGCGGTCTACCTGCTGTTCTTCACCCACCCCAGCGGGCCGGAGCGGATCGCCATGGCCCGTGAGTGGCAGCGGCTGCATCCGTGAAGACGCTCCCTTGAAGACGCTGGTGGTCACCAACGACTTCCCGCCCCGTCCCGGCGGGATCCAGGCCTACGTGCATGCGCTCGCCTCCCGGCAGCCCGCGGGAGAGGTCGTCGTCTACGCCTCATCCTGGAAGGGCGCGGCGGCCTTTGACGCCGAGCAGAGCTTCCCGGTCGTCCGGCACCCAACGTCGTTGCTGCTGCCGACGCCCGACGCTCTGCGCCGCACCCGTGAGGTGGCCCGGGCGGAGGGCTGCGACCGGGTGTGGTTCGGGGCGGCGGCTCCGCTGGGGCTGCTGGCCCGTCGGCTCGGCCTGGAGCGGGCGGTCGCCTCGACGCACGGCCACGAGGTCGGCTGGGCGATGCTGCCCGGCTCGCGCCAGGTCCTGACCCGGATCGGCAGGCAGGTCGACGTGGTCACCTACCTCGGCGACTACACCCGGTCCCGGCTCGCGCCCGCTCTGCGCGGGGTCCGCCTGGAGCAGCTCCCCAGCGGCGTCGACACCGAGGTGTTCCGGCCCGGTGCAGGAGGTGAGCAGGTACGACGTCGTCATGGCCTGCTCGACCGCCCGGTGGTCGTGTGTGTCTCCCGGTTGGTCCCGCGCAAGGGCCAGGACATTGTCATCCAGGCGCTGCCGCTCATCCGGCAACGCGTGCCCGACGCAGCTCTGATGATCGTCGGCGGTGGCCCCGACGCGCCCCGGCTGCGTGCCCTGGCCGCTTCCTGCGGGGTCGCGGACGACGTCATCCTGACCGGGTCGGTGCCGTGGGAGGAGCTCCCCGCCCACTACGACGCGGGGGAGGTGTTCGCGATGCCCTGCCGGTCCCGGTTCGCCGGCCTCGAGGTCGAGGGCCTCGGCATCGTGTTCCTGGAGGCCTCTGCCACCGGCCTGCCCGTCGTGGCGGGTCGCTCCGGCGGGTCACCCGACGCGGTCCTTGACGGCGTCACCGGCCACGTCGTCGACGGTAGGTCGGTGACGTCGGTCGCCGTTGCCGTCCGGGACCTGCTCTGCGACCCGACCCGTGCGCGCGCGATGGGTGCCGCCGGCCGGGAGTGGGTGGAGCGTGAGTGGCGCTGGGACCATTTGGCCGCCCGGCTCCGGGGTTTCCTGGAAGGCTGAGGCCGCGCGGCTCAGCCAGCGGAGACGACTTGCACAATTCGGGCCCGCTCGAGCGGGTCGGCCCAGCAGGCGATCGACCGTGACAGCGACATGGCACACAGCGCCAGGACCGGTACGGCGAGGGCCAGCGGCAGCCACCAGATCCCCGCGTCCGACGAGCTGCCCATGATCACCGCGACCAGACCCGCAGGCAGCACGAGCCGCACCGATGCCAGCGTGAGGGCGCCGGGTGGTGCAACCGCGTCGCGGGGTCCCTTGAGGTCGGCCCGGTGCGGTCGGCGTACGGACGCCGCCATGCCACAGGACACGATGACGGCGGTGCAGGCGAGTCCGCTGGCGATGATGGCCGCCACCTGCGCGGTGGTGGGGCTGCCGGGGCTGCGCACCCCACCGCTGAGCGCGGAGATCACGACCGAGGCGAACACCGTCTCGGTGAGCACCAGCGTCTTCGACCAGGCAATCAGCCGCGGGTCGTGGGGGAGCGACGCCAAAAAGATCGCCCCGGAGCCGTCCAGGCAGAACGCGTTGATCCCGAACAGCAGGCCGGCTCCGGCCGCAACCAGCCCGGGCAGAACGATGACCGACTGCCACGGAACCTGAGCGCCGGCCGCGGCCAGACCCGGTAGGACAGCCAGCACCAGGCCACCGCGGCGCAGAGCAGGCGCCCGCCAGACGCTGCCGCGGTCGTTGGCGATGAGCAGCCGCAGGGCAGAGCTGTGGTCGCGGCGTCGGTGGACGGCCTTGGCCGCCCGCGAGGCCCCTACATCGCCTGGCCGCCGCAGCGCCCACGCACACGTCCAGGCTCCCGCTGTGAGGCCGACGACGACCAGCAGCGCCAGTACCGACGTCGTCACGCCCCACCGGAGCCAGTGGCCGTGCGCGCCCGCGGTGACCCCTCGTGGGACATAGCGGGTGGGGCTGGCGTCCAGCACCTCGCCACCGGTGCCGGACCGCACGATCAGCAGTGCCCCTAGCAGCAGGCCCGCCCCGGTGAACGCAACGACCTGCCGGCCACGCCGGCTCTGTCTCAGCGCCACGACCGTCCACGCCAGCGACTGCCCTAGTGCGGTGAGCGACAGCGCGTACAGCGCGGTGGTGAGTGCACCGGCGAAGGCGTTGCCATCGCTGGTGAGCAGGGCGGTCTCGGCGACCAAAGCGAGCAGCTGTAGCACCCAGACCAGGTTGACGGGGGCGAGCAGCAGGCCGCCGAGGAACTGCGTACGCGGCTTAATCAGGAAGGTCACGAGCTGGTCGGGCGGGAAGATCTCGTTGCCGCCGCCCGCGGTCAGCGGCGCCACGAAAGCGAGGATCCCGAACCCCAGGAACGCCTGCGGGGCGACGTCGCGAGCGGCCTTGCTCACGGCCGGATCGAGGGTGCCGACGCCGTTCGCGACGAGCACCACCAGGTAGGCCACGGCGCAGGCGGTGAGGATCAGCGCGCCGCGCACACCGTCGTGGCGGACCATCTGCCAGCGCAGTCGGAGCAGCGCCCGGACCTGCGCCCAGGCCGAAGTGGTCATGTGATGAGGGCGCGGTAGCGCTCGGTGCCGGCCTCGCCGGTGAGGTCAGCAGCTAGCGCTGCGCCGACGACCCGCCCGCCGCGGAGCACGACGGCCTCCTCGCACGCCTCGACAGCCAGGTGCAACAAGTGCGTCGACACCAGTACGGCGGCGCCGCCCTCCCGGGCCTGGCGGACCACCTCGAGGGTCGCATCGACACCCAGGGGATCGACGCCGTCGAACGGCTCGTCGAGCAGCAGCAGCCGGGGGGAGTGGAAGGCCGCGAGCACGACGGACAGCCGCCGGCCCATCCCGTGCGAGAAGCCGGCCGTCACGCGGTCCGCGGCAGCGCTGAGGTCGAACCGCTCCAGCAGGTCGCGGGCGTGGTCCTCCCAGACGCGCATGCCGCGGAGCCGGGCCGCGAGCTGGAGGTGCTCCCACGGGGTGGCGCGGGGGATCAGCCCCCCGACGTCCGGGCAGTAGCCCACCAGCGCGCGCACGCCGGACGCATCGCCTGCGGCGTCGACCCCGGAGACGGTGACCCGCCCCGAGGTGGGCGGCAGTACTCCGGAGAGGACCCGCATCGTGGTCGACTTACCGGCGCCGTTGCGCCCGACCAGGGCGACGGAGGCGCCGGCGGCCACCGACAGGTCGAAGCCCGCCACCGCGCGGACGGTCCCGAAGTCAACGACCAGGTCCTGGGCCAGGAGGACGGGTTCCACATCTCTCCTTCGGCTGCCAACGGCGCTTGGCTGTAGTTTCCCCCGCCAGCGACGCTAGGTCGAGCCGGCTCACACCCGCGTGCCTCATCATGATGATTGACAGCAGCCATCACGATGTACGCTCGCTTCATGCGCACGACGATCTCTTTCGACGAGGCGACCCTGACGCAGGCCAAGAAGCGGGCCGTGAGGGCCGGGCGCTCGCTCTCGGAGTGGGTGGCTGACGTCGTACGCAGGGAACTTTCTGCGGTCCCTACCCGG
>JAYTHM010000345.1:0-13778 GCA_043732645.1 Frankiales bacterium | reverse complement strand
GCCGCCTGGCAGTGTCCCCGCTCTGCGTGAAGGCCACCAGCGCACGCGCCCCCACCTGGGCTCCGACCTGTGCAGCCGCCTTGGCGATCGCCCCGGCGATGTTGGAGGGCTCGCGCTCGACCGGCGGGACGCTCTCGAGCATCTCCTCGGCCGCCACGACGATCCGGGCCATCGTGGCCACCGTCTCGACCGGGTACGCACCGACGCTCGTCTCGCCCGACAGCATCACCGCATCGGCACCGTCCAGGACCGCGTTCGCCACGTCGGACGCCTCCGCCCTCGTCGGCCGGGAGTTGGTGATCATCGAATCGAGCATCTGGGTCGCGACGATGACCGGCTTGGACTGCTCCCGAGCGATCATCACGGCCTGCTTTTGCACCAGCGGCACGCGCTCGAGCGGTATCTCCACACCGAGGTCGCCGCGGGCCACCATCAACCCGTCGAAGGCCATCACGATCTGCTCGAGGTTCTCGACCGCCTGGGGCTTCTCGATCTTGGCGAGCACCGGCAGGCGCGCCCCCGACTCGTCCATGATCTCGTGGACCCGGTCGATGTCGGAGGCGTTGCGTACGAACGACAGCGCGATGAGGTCGGCCCGCAGCGTCATGGCGAAGCGCAGGTCGGCCTCGTCCTTGTCGCTGAGCGCTGGGACACTGACACCTACGCCAGGCAGCGACAGGCCCTTGTTGTTGGAGACCGGTCCGCCTTCTGTCACCAGCAGACGCACCCGCTGACCGTAGACGCCGGTCACCTTAAGGCCGACCTTGCCGTCGTCGACGAGCAGGCGGTCCCCCACGCTCACGTCGTCCGCGAGGCCGGCGTAAGTCGTCGACACCAGGTCGTGCGAGCCCGTCACGTGCTCGGTCGTGATGGTGACGGTCTCCCCGGTCGCCCAGAGCACCGGACCGTGCGCGAACGTCCCCAGCCGGATCTTCGGTCCCTGCAGGTCGACGAGGACGCCAACCCCACGCCCGGACTCGTCGCTGGCCTCCCGCACCCAGCGGTAGGCCTGCGCATGGTCGTCATAGGAGCCGTGGCTGAAGTTCAACCGGGCAACGTCCATCCCGGCGTACACGAGCGCTCTCACCTGCTCGTACGAATGGGTTGCCGGACCGAGGGTGCAGACGATCTTTGCGCGCCGCTTCACGAGGGTTCCCTGAGCATGCGACCAACCCTATGACCACGGCTTAGGAGCCGGCGTCCCACGCCGCCCGGAGCGCCCGTGTCGTTGCCGCGGGCGTCACATCACTCACACACACAGCCTGGACGACGGCCGTCACGGCCATCGCTGTTGCCTGCACATGCTCCCCCGTGCTGGCTCCGGACAGCCGCAGCGCCCGCGCGGCGGCAAGCTGGGCCCGGGCCACCTGCGTCAGCCGAACGCTGTCGTACGCCACCCAGCAGGCCACGTGCATGTCCGCGCTCCAGGGCCGCCCCTGTTGCGAGCGAGCCGTAGCCGTCCACTGGGCCGGTGTCCTTCGGCTCACCTCGTCCAGCACGTCAAGCAGCTCCCCGAGGTACGACGAACCGGCCAGCGCTGGCGGCACCGGGTCGACGGCCCGCTCCCAGGGCGCGGTCAGTGCCGCATGGTCCTGGGGAGCCGTCGGTCCGGCCCAGGCTGCCGTCACGGCATCAAGGGCAACCTGCGCCTGCTCCCAGGTGGCGTCGCGCAGGGGCTCCTCGCGACGCAGCAGGTCGTGCAGGTCGGTGAGGCTGCCGGTGAGCGTCTCGGCCAGTGCCTGCACGATCGTCCTGCTCGTGGCTGCCTCGGGCAGGCCAAGCGCCAACGTCCTGGAGACCGCTTGTAGCAGTGTGCTCATCTGCGGTCCCGCGGCTGCCAGCTCGACTCGCGCACGCACGTCCTGCGCCGCCGGGTTCATCAGGTCCCTCAGCTCGTCCGGCGTGAGGGCAAGGACGCGGTCGGCCACATAGGCCACGGCCGCCCCGTGCGGGTGCCGCGCAAGGTCGATCGCCAGCAGGCTGGAGCTGACCAGGGAGTACATCCTAAAAAGGGTCCCCGATCTGCTCGGACTCCGAAAGTGCTGACCCCCGAACGGCCTAAGGCCTCAGCCCAGCCGGACCAGCCGGTCGGCCGGACACCACCTCCGCCGGGACGGTGACGACCACGAGCAGGAAGCTCACCGTCATCTCGCCGACGAGCGCATCACGCACCGTCGTCGCCAGCCCTTGGATCAGGGCCGCGATCGTGACCTGGTCGGCCTGGGCGAGCACGAGGTGCCCGTTCACCACCAGGGGTTCGCTGCGTACATGAAGCACCTACCTGGTGCAGATCCGGGCCCTGAACGCCTCAGGTGCCGGTGTCGTCGCCGCGCTGAGGTTTCTCCAGGCCAGCTGACAGCTGCCGCCAGGGGCCTATCGAGCGGGCCTACATCCCCCGCGAGGTGGTGAGGACAGGGGCGGGCAGGGTCGTCGTACCGGTGAGGAAGCAGTCAACGGCTGCGGCCGCTGAACGGCCTTCGGCGATGGCCCACACGATGAGCGACTGCCCGCGTCCCATGTCGCCCGCTACGAAGACGCCGGGCACGTTGGTCTGCCAGCTGACGGACCGGGCCACGTTGCCCCGGCCGTCGATATCCACCCCGAGCTGCTCAAGCAGCCCCGCCGTCTTCGGACCGGTGAAGCCCATCGCCAGGAGCACCAGCTGGGCCGGCAGCACCTTCTCCGTGCCCGCCACAGGAGTGAAGCGACCGTCGACCAGCTCGACCTCGACCAGCTCAAGACCGTCGACCGGACCGTTGGAGGCGCCATCGACACCCACGAAGCGCTGGGTGTTGACTGAGAACACGCGCTCGCCGCCCTCCTCGTGCGCGAAGGACGTGCGGTACACCAGGGGCCAGCCGGGCCAGGGCGTCGAGGCGGCCCGGGAGGCGGGCGGCTCGGACATGATCTCGAGCTGCGTGACGGACGCCGCGCCCTGTCGGTGGGCCGTGCCGAGGCAGTCCGCGCCCGTGTCACCGCCGCCGATGATCACGACGTGCTTGCCCGCGGCGCTGATCGGCCAGGAGTCCAGATCGCCTTCCTGGACGCGGTTCGCGAGCGGAAGGTAGTCCATCGCCTGGTAGATCCCAACCAGATCACGGCCAGGGGCGGGCAGATCACGGGCCAGGGTCGAGCCACCGGCCAGGACGACCGCGTCGTAGTCCAAGCGCAGCTGAGCCACCGTGACGTCGGCACCGACGTCGACGGAACACACGAAGGTGGTGCCCTCGGCGTGCATCTGCTCCAGGCGCCGGTCGAGGTGGCGCTTTTCCATCTTGAACTCGGGAATGCCGTAGCGCAGGAGCCCACCGATCCGGTCGGCTCGCTCCAGGACGGTGACGTCATGGCCGGCCCGGGTGAGCTGCTGGGCGGCGGCCAGACCGGCCGGGCCGGAGCCGACCACGGCGACCCGACGACCGGTCTTCTCGCGTGGCAGCTGCGGGGTGATCCAGCCCTCGTCGAAGGCGCGGTCGACGATCTCGACCTCAACCTGCTTGATGGTGACCGGATCGGCGTTGATGCCCAGGACGCAGGCGGCCTCGCACGGGGCGGGGCACAACCGGCCGGTGAACTCCGGGAAGTTGTTGGTCGCGTGCAGCCGCTCGATTGCCTCGCGCCAGTCGTCTTTGTAGACCAGGTCGTTCCACTCCGGGATGAGGTTGCCGAGCGGACACGCGTTGTGGCAGAAGGGGATTCCGCAGTCCATGCAGCGAGCCGCCTGCTCGCGGGAGGCCTCGGCGGGGAAGTCCTCGTAGACCTCCTTCCAGTCCCGGATCCGGATGTCGATGGGCCGACGGGTCGGGGTCTTGCGGTCGAGCTTGAGAAAGCCCTGGGGGTCACTCATGGGTCAGCCCTTCCCTGCGGTCGCGAGGTCGGTGAGGGAGGAGGGTGAAGCTTCGGCGGCGGCGAGCTCGGCAAGCACCCGCTTGTACTCACGCGGCATGAGCTTGGTGAACCGGTCGAGGTCTTCAAGCAGCGCCGCCCCCAGGACGGAGTCGGTCTCCGCGACGTGGTCGGTGAGCATCTGGCGCAGCGTCTCGCGGTCGCCGTCGTCGAGCGCCTCGAGCTCGACCATCTCCGGGTTGACGTCCGTCACGTCGAGGTCGGCGACGTAGGCGATGCCGCCGCTCATGCCGGCAGCGACGTTGCGGCCGGTCGGTCCAAGGATCGCGACGCGACCGCCGGTCATGTACTCGCAGGCATGGTCCCCGACGCCCTCGACCACGGCCGTGGCACCGGAGTTACGGACACAGAAGCGCTCTCCGACACGACCCCTGACGAACAGCGAGCCGGACGTGGCGCCGTACAGCAGGGTATTGCCGGCGATGACGTTGTCCTCCGCGGCGAAGGTCGCGTCCAGGGCGGGCCGGACGGCGATGCGGCCACCGGACAGGCCCTTGCCGACGTAGTCGTTGGCGTCGCCAAGCAGGCGCAGCGTGATGCCACGCGGGATGAAGGCACCGAAGGACTGGCCGGCCGAGCCGGTGAAGGTGATGTCAATCGTGCCCTCGGGCAGGCCTGCGCCGCCATGACGACGCGTCAGCTCCGCGCCGAGCATCGTCCCGACGGTGCGGTTGACGTTGCGGACCGGCAGTTCGAGCGAGACCTTCGCGCCATCGAGGAGGGCCCCCTCGCAGAGCTGGAGCAGGGTGTTGTCGAGCGCCTTGTCAAGGCCGTGGTCCTGCTCGACCTGCTTGGTCAAAGGCGTCCCTGCCGGCAGGTCGGGGACGTGAAGGACGGGCGAGAGGTCGAGCCCCGCAGCCTTCCAGTGGTCGACGGCGCGGCGGGTGTCGAGGACCTCGGCATGGCCGACGGCCTCCTCGATGGTGCGAAAACCGAGGCGGGCCAGGTGCTCGCGGACCTCCTGGGCGATGTACTCAAAGAAGGTCACGACGAACTCCGGGGTGCCGCTGAACTTCTTGCGCAGCTCAGGGTTTTGTGTGGCGACGCCCACAGGGCAGGTGTCGAGGTGGCAGACGCGCATCATGATGCAGCCGCTGACGACCAGCGGTGCAGTCGCGAAGCCGAACTCCTCCGCACCGAGCAGCGCAGCGATGACGACGTCGCGGCCAGTCTTGAGCTGGCCGTCGACCTGCACGGTGATGCGGTCGCGGAGCCCGTTGAGCAGCAGGGTCTGCTGCGTCTCCGCCAGCCCCAGCTCCCACGGCGCCCCGGCATGCTTGAGGCTGGTGAGGGGCGAGGCGCCGGTCCCGCCGTCGTGGCCGGAGACCAGCACGACGTCGGCGTGCGCCTTGGACACGCCCGCAGCAACCGTCCCGATGCCGACCTCGGCGACGAGCTTGACGTGGATGCGCGCCGCCGAGTTGGCGTTCTTCAGGTCGTGGACGAGCTGCGCAAGGTCCTCAATGGAATAGATGTCGTGGTGCGGCGGCGGGCTGATCAGGCCCACTCCGGGGGTGGAGTGCCGAGTCTTGGCGATGTGCGCGTTGACCTTGGCGCCGGGCAGCTGGCCGCCCTCGCCGGGCTTGGCTCCCTGGGCCATCTTGATCTGGATGTCGGTGGCGTTGACGAGGTACTCGCTGGTGACGCCGAAGCGGCCGCTGGCGACCTGCTTGATGGCGCTGCGACGGGGCAGGTCGTACAGCCGGTCGACGTCCTCGCCACCCTCGCCGGTGTTGGAACGACCACCGAGGCGGTTCATCGCGATGGCCATGGTCTCGTGCGCCTCGGGCGAGATCGACCCGAGCGACATCGCACCGGTGTTGAAGCGCGACACGATCGCGCTGACCGGCTCGACCTCCTCGATCGGCACCGCAGGACGCAGTCCCTCGCGCAGCGTGAACAGCCCGCGCAAGGTGCCGGCCCTGGCCGAGAGCGCGTCGACCTGGCCGGTGTAGTCCTGGAACTTGTCGTACTGCTGGGTGCGCGTGGAGTGCTGCAGCGCGAAGACGGTCTCCGGGTTGAACAGGTGGATCTCGCCCTCACGACGCCACTGGTATTCCCCACCGACATTCAGGCGCAGGTGCTGACGGTCCGCGGCGTGACCCGGGTAGGCGCGACGGTGCCGCGCGGAGGTCTCCTGCGCGATGATGTCGAGCCCGATACCGCCCAGCCGCGAGGTAGTGCCGGTGAAGTACTCATCGACGAGGTCCTGCGCGAGGCCGAGCGCCTCGAAGACCTGCGCCCCGGTGTATGACGCGATCGTGCTGATGCCCATCTTGGACATGACCTTCAAGACGCCCTTGCCGAGCGCCTTGATGAGGTACTTCTGCGCCTGCTTGTACGACACGTCCGTGCTGGCGCCATCCCGGACCAGGTCCTCGACGGTCTCCATGGCGAGGTAGGGGTTGACGGCCGCGGCGCCGTAGCCGATCAGCAGCGCGACGTGGTGCACCTCACGGACGTCACCGGCCTCGACGAGCAGGCCGACTTGGGTGCGGCTCTTTTGCCGGATCAGGTGGTGGTGCACAGCGGACGTCAGCAGCAGGGACGGGATCGGCGCCATCGTCTCGGTTGACTCGCGGTCGCTGAGCACGATGATGCGGGCGCCTGCGGCGATGGCGGTGGACACCTCGCGTCGTACCCGGTCCAGGGCGTCGCGGAGCGCCTCGCCGCCGCCGTTGACGGGGTAGAGGCCGTAGATCGTGACGGCCGACAGGCCCGGCTGGTCACCGTCGTCGTTGACCTGCACGATCTTGGCGAGGTCGTCGTTGTCGATGACCGGGAACGGAACGACGATCTGCCGGCACGAAGCGGCAGTCGGGTCGAGCAGGTTCTGCTCCGGACCGATCGAGCCCGCCAGCGACGTGACGAGCTCCTCACGGATCGCGTCGAGCGGCGGGTTCGTGACCTGCGCGAACAGCTGGCTGAAGTAGTCGAACAACAGCCGCGGCTTCTCGCTCAGTACCGCAATCGGCGTGTCGGTGCCCATCGACCCGATCGGCTCTAGACCGGTCCTGGCCATCGGCTGCAGCAGGATGCGCAGCTCCTCCTCGGTGTAGCCGAAGGTCTGCTGTCGCCGCAGGATCGACTCGTGCGTGTAGACCACGTGCTCGCGCTCGGGCAGGTCGGCAAGGTGCAGGGCGCCGGCGTGCAGCCAGTCGGCGTAGGGGTGTTCGGCGGCGAGGGAGGCCTTGACCTCCTCATCCTCGACGATCCGTCCCGCGGCGGTGTCGACGAGGAACATCTTGCCCGGCTGCAGTCGGCCCTTGCGCACCACCTGGTCTGAGGGGATGTCCAGGACGCCCACCTCGGAGGCGAGCACGATGCGGCCGTCGACGGTTTCCCACCACCGGCTGGGACGCAGGCCGTTGCGGTCCAGGACCGCACCGATGAGCGTGCCGTCGGTGAAGGTCACGCAGGCCGGGCCATCCCAGGGCTCCATTAGCGAGGAGTGGAACTCATAGAAGGCCCGCTTGGCCGGGTCCATGGCGGGCGCGTTCTCCCACGCCTCGGGGACCATCATGAGCACGGCGTGCGGCAACGAGCGGCCGGCCATGTGGAGCAGCTCGAGCACCTCGTCGAAGGATGCCGAGTCCGACGCTCCGGGGCTGCAGATCGGAAACAGCCGGGACAGATCATCGGGCAGCTCGAATGGTCCGCGGAGCAGGGCCTCACGGGCCCGCATCCAATTGCGGTTGCCCTTGACCGTGTTGATCTCGCCGTTGTGCGCGATGTAGCGGTACGGGTGTGCCAGCGGCCAGCTCGGGAAGGTGTTGGTGCTGAACCGGCTGTGCACCAGGACAAGCGCACTGGAGTAGCGCTCGTCCTGCAGGTCGAGGAAGAACGGCTGGAGCTGCCCGGTCGTGAGCATCCCTTTGTAGACGACGGTCCGGCTGGACAGCGACGGGAAGTAGGTGCCGGTCTCGTGCTCGGCCCGTTTGCGGGTGACGAAGGCGCGTCGTTCCAGCGCGTACGGCGAGAGCTCCGGGTGGGCCGCGCCGAGGAACAGCTGCCGGAAGACGGGCATCACGGAGGCGGCGGTCCGGCCGAGGCCGGAGCCCTTCGCGTCGATCGGCAGGTCGCGCCAGGTGAGTACCTTCAGGCCCTCCTCGGCGGCGATCTTCTCGATCGCCAGTTGTGCGTCCACGGCGGCCCGCGGGTTGGTGGGGAGGAAGGCCGTGCCGACGGCATAGTGCTCGGGCAAGGTGAAGGGCAGCACCGCGCGGTAGAAGGCGTCCGGGACCTGCGTGAGGATCCCCGCCCCGTCGCCGGAGTCCGGCTCGCTGCCGGAGGCCCCGCGGTGCTCGAGGTTGCGCAGTGCCGTCAGCCCTTGCGCGACCAGGTCGTGTGAGGCGCGCCCGGCGATGTCCACGACGAACGCGACCCCACAGGCGTCATGCTCGTTGGTCGGGTCGTACAGGCCCTGCTTGCCCGGGGAGGCGGTCAGGGGCACCAAGAAGTCGGACATGCAACGTGCCTTCCGTCGGGGTGGTCGACCGGTCGTGCTTTGCTGTCACCCGGGACGTCACTGGCCCTGCTGCAGATGTCAGTGAGGTTACACGATCCGGCGAGGACCGGCGATCTCGCAAGCGGCAGGCAACCGACCAACCACGACACCCGGCGCGGGTCCGGATTGGTCAGCATGGCCTCGCTACCTAGATGGCCCTTTCGGGCCATGGTGCCCGATCCGACGAGCGCTGAAAGTAGACCCATGGCCGCACCACGCACCTTGGCCAGTCACCGGCGATCCCGGTGGCGACTGAGGCCCCGAGGACGACTGCTCACCGAGCAGCAGGTGGGCTCTCGGCACAGCCTCGTGTGCCTGGTCACCCTTGCCCACGCTCCCGTCCTGCTCTCGGTTGCGGTCTTGACGCACCGGGTGCCTGTGGTGCTGTTCGGCCTGGCCCTGGTTGTCGTGCTGCTGGCCGTCGCCGTCGGTCCCTTCGCCGAGCGGACCAGAGCCCTCTGCGCCAGCAGCGCACTGCTGCTGTGCTCCCTGCTGTTGGTCGACCTGTTCCCTGAGCACCCGGAGATCCAGGCCCAGCTTTTCGTCGTGGTGGCCCTGGTGTCGCTCTACCAGGACTGGGTCGTCTTCATCCCTGCCGTGGCCTGCGCCGTCGCGCAGTACACGCTGCTTCCGCTGGTGGTCGACCCTGGCGCATCCATGACGAAGCCGATCGCCTGGGCCGCCGTGCGGGCCACGCTGGTTGCTACCGAGGCCGCCGTGCTGGCGATCTTCTGGCACACCCATGGCCAGGCCAAGGCGGGCGAGAACATGCTGCAGGCAGCCCTGTGGGAGGGCCATGCCAGTGTCCAGGCCCGGCTGGAGGAGACCGAGCGGATCCGCACGGACCTGATCGGAACCGTCAGCCACGAGTTCCGCACGCCGCTCACGGGGATCCGCGGGGCGGCGCTGACGCTGCTCAAGCGCGGCGACCGGCTCGACGAGACCGGCCGCCGTCAGCTCCTGCAGGCGGTGCTCGAACAGCAGGCGCGATTGTCCCGACTGCTCGAGAACATGCTCACCGCCGCCCGGGCGACCGCCGCGGACCCCTCCGCGGTCTCTGACGTGCACGCGGTCGCGACGGAGGTGGTGATGCTCGCCGGCGCCGCCCGCCCGCAGTCCCCGACAGTGTCCCTCCTCGTCGAGCCGGGCACGGTCGCTCTGATCGACCGGCATGCCCTGCACCAGGTGCTCGCCAATCTCGTCGACAACGCCCAACAGTACGGCGCTCCGGGGGCGATCCCGCTCGTGGCGGGTGGACGCGACGACGACGGTGTGTGGGTGGCTGTCAGCAACGAGGGCGGGGTGCTGGACCCGGCTGCGGCGAAGTACCTGTTCGAGCCGTTCACCCAGGGCGAGGCTGGCACCACCCGCGGCCACGAGGGCCTCGGGATGGGGCTCTACGTCGTCCGACGCCTCGTCGAGGTGTACGGCGGCTGGGTGACTGTGCGCGCCGAGGGTGGCTGGGTGACCGTGGAGATCCACCTCAAGCCGGCTGGCCCGGGCGGTGCGGCCGACCTCCCTCGCGGCGTGACGGCCCCGGCTGTCACCAAGCTGCGGGCATCCTCATCGCGTGGCACTCAGGAGCCGACCGCGCTACCGATCAGATAGGTGACAGCGGCGGCCGCGGCGCCGAGGACGAGCTGACGGCCACCGGAGTACAGCCAGCCTCGGTTGGTGAAACGGCTGACCGCCGCTCCCGCGCCGAACAGCGCCGCGCCGGCAAGCACGACCGAGACGGCCAGGCTGGTCGCCCCGAGCAGGTAGGGAAGCAGCGGCAGGAACGCACCGAGCCCGAACGCGACGAACGACGAGCCGGCTGCGGTCCATGGGCTGGCCAAGTTGTCCGGGTCGACCCCGAGCTCTTCGCGGGCGTGCACCCGCCACGCCTGCTCCGGGTCCTTCGACAGCTGCCGTGCAACCTCCTGGGCCAGCGCCGGCTCGACCCCGCGCCCGACGTAGATGGCCGCGAGCTCGGCCTCCTCGCCCTTGGGGGCGCGACGGATCTCGGCCTTCTCGATCTCGATCTCGGCCCGGGTGAGCTCGGTCTGCGAGGCGACCGAGACGTACTCCCCCGTGGCCATCGAGAAAGCACCGGCCGCCAAGCCGGCGAGGCCAGTGAGGATCACGTTGTGAGCGCTGACGTGCGCACCCGCGACACCGGCGATCAGCGAGGTGTTGCTGACCAGTCCGTCAGTCACACCAAAGACGGCCGGGCGCAGCCAGCCGCCGGTGACGTCACGGTGGTCACGGTGTTGCTCCCCGTTGGTCCGGCGCGGGGCGTCATTGATGGGGGCTTCGGTTGTCACATCTGTGAGGCTACGTCGGACCCCTGTACCTCGTCCTGTCCAACGGGCACCTGCCTCGGGTCCGGGCCGCTCCCACGCCGCAGCACCAGGTAGGTCGCGGCGGCCAGGAACACGACGCCGGACACGTAGTCGTTGAGCCGGACGCCCAAGAAGTGGTTGGCGTCGTCGACCCGCAGCGCCTCGATCCAACCCCGTCCCGCGCAGTACACAGCGACATACAGGGCGAAGGCCCTGCCCTTGCCGAGCTGCCATTTCCGGTCCGCCCAGAAAACCAGGCCGGCGACGCCGACGTCCCACAGCGACTCGTAGAGGAACGTCGGCTGGTAGATCCCAGCCTTGCCGTCGGGGCTGTGGGCGGCGTCGATCTCCAGGCCCCACGGCAGGCTCGTCGCCCGGCCGTACAACTCCTGGTTGAAGTAGTTGCCGAAGCGGCCGATGGCTTGTGCCGCGGGAAGGGCGGGCGCGACGGCATCGGCAAAGGACAGGAAGCTGATGCCGCGCTTGCGCAGCACCAGCCAGGCGCCTAGGGCGCCGCCGAGGACGCCGCCCCAGATGCCGAGCCCACCCTTCCAGATCTCCAGCGCCCGCACCGGGTCGTGCAGGTACGCACTGGGGCTGGTGATGACGTGGTAGAGCCGCGCCCCCACCAGCCCAACGGGTACGCCGGTGGCGGCCACGTCCGCGACGGTTCCCTTCTGCCCGCCCCGGGCCACCCAGCGCCGCTCGCCGATCCAGACCGCCACGAGGACCCCGAGCAAGATGAAGCCGGCGTAGGCACGCAGCGGTAGAGGGCCAAGGTGCAGGACCCCCGAGGAGGGACTGGGGATCGAGGCGAGAGGCACGCCTCCACCATAGATCGCCGGGCGCCCATGGATGCCTCCGCCGGAGCCGACGGTCAAGACGACGGCGCGCGTCGGCGTACTCCCTCGGAGAGCTCCCGTGCCAGCTTGCGTACGGCCTCGACGCCCTCGTCCTGCAGGGCCCGCACGAACGCCGACCCGACGATGACGCCGTCTGCGTAGGCGGCGACCTCCGCGGCCTGGTCGCCGTTGCTCACGCCGAGGCCCACGCAGACCGGCAGGTCGGTCTGCGCACGGGTCCTGGCCACCAGCTCCTCGGCCCGGCTGCCGACCTTCGCTCGGGTCCCGGTGACCCCCATCGTGCTGGCGGCGTACACGAAGCCGCGGTTGGTGCGACCAACCACGCCGATCCGCTCGTCGGTGCTGCTCGGGGCGACCAGGAAGACCGGGTCGAGGTCCTCCGCACGGGCGGCCTCGATCCACGGTCCGGCCTCCTCGGGGATGAGGTCGGGCGTGATGGCCCCGCTGCCGCCGGCCGCGCTCAGGTCCTTCGCGAAGCGTGCCGGGCCGTACCGCTCCACGGGATTCCAGTAGCCCATGACGACGACAGGGGCCTTCTCGCTGACGGTCCGGACCGCGTCGAAGACGTGCGCCACCCGGCTGCCGCCCCGCAGGGCGACCTCGACGGCGACCTGGATCACCGGACCGTCCATCCCCGGGTCGGTGTAGGGCACGCCGACCTCGACGGCGTCGACCCCGCCCTCGACCATCGCGAGCATCCCGGCGACCGACAGCTCGTAGGTGGGGAAGCCCACCGGCAGGTAGCCGATCAGCGCCGCCCGGTTCTCCTCGTGGCAGCGGGCGAACAGCTCCGCGAGCCGGGTCACGCCAGGCCGAACCAGCGGGCGGCGGTGTCCACGTCCTTGTCGCCCCGGCCGCTGCAGTTGATGACCACGACCCGGTCGTCCTGGGTCTGCGCACGGATCCACGTGATCGCGCCGGCGAAGGCATGCGCGGTCTCGATCGCGCACAAGATGCCTTCAGTCTTGGCCAGGACCTCAAGCGCGGCCATCGCCTCGGTGTCGGTCACCCCGCTGTACGTTGCACGGCCCGCGTCCCGCAGCCAGGCGTGCTCCGGCCCCACGCCGGGGTAGTCGAGGCCTGCGCTGATGCTGGTGGTGTCGAGGGTCTGACCGTCGTCGTCCTGCATCAGGTAGCTGCGGGCGCCGTGCAGCACACCGGGGGTGCCGGCTGTGAGCGGCGCCGCGTGCCGGCCGGTCCCGACGCCGTCCCCACCGGCCTCGCAGCCGACCAGGGCGACGGACTTGTCGGTGAGGAAGCGGTGGACCAGGCCCATGGCGTTGCTGCCGCCACCGACACACGCCACCGCCGCGTGGGGCAGGTGGCCGGTCCTGTCGAGCAGCTGCTGACGTGCCTCGACGCCGATGATGCGCTGGAAGTCGCGCACGATCATCGGGAAGGGGTGCGGGCCGACGACGCTGCCGATGGCGTAATGCGTGGTCTCGACGTTGGCCACCCAGTCGCGGAACGCCTCGTTGGTGGCGTCCTTAAGGGTCTTCGTACCGGTACCCACCGGGACGACCTCGGCGCCGAGCAGCTGCATCCGGGCGACGTTCAGTGCCTGCCGACGGGTGTCCTCCTCGCCCATGTAGACGGTGCACTCGAAGCCGAACAGCGCCGCCGCCGTGGCCATCGCGACGCCGTGCTGGCCGGCACCGGTCTCGGCGATGACCCGCTGCTTGCCCATCTTCTTCGCCAGCAGCGCCTGACCCAGGACGTTGTTGATCTTGTGGCTGCCGGTGTGGGCCAGGTCTTCGCGCTTGAGGAACACCCGTGCCCCACGGCCGACGTGAGCGGCGAACCGCTTGGCCTCCGTCAGCGGGGTCGGACGGCCCGCGTAGTTGGTGAGCAGCTCGTCGAGCTCGCCCAGGAACACCGGGTCCTGCTGGGCCTCCGCATGGGCTCGGGCGAGCTGGTCCAGCGCCGCGATGAGGGCCTCCGGCACGAACCTGCCGCCGTAGGGCCCGAAGTGCCCCGAGGCATCGGGGAGCTCCTGGGCGGAGTCGGGTAGAAGAAACGTCGTCACTGCTGGTGCCTCACTCTTGCGGGTCCGGTCTTGCTGGTTGGGTCAGATGCTGGCTGCGGTCAGGGCTGGTGCCGCGCCGCCGGGTGGGCGCCGGCAGCGACGAGGTCGGCCACGGCCTGCCGCGGGTGTCCACCCGTGACGACACCCTCCCCGAC
>JAYTHM010000344.1:0-4459 GCA_043732645.1 Frankiales bacterium | reverse complement strand
TTACACCGACGCGCCCACCGCTGGAGCTGCTCGCGCTCCTCCCCGGTCAACTCCAACACTGCCTTGGGACGTCCGCGAGACGGCATAAACCACACCAGAAAATTAGAGAGCGAATTTCAGGCCCAAGACACGAGCTGCCTCCGAGGTCAGGGACGAACGGGTCCCCACTATGAGACCGTGCGCGTCGCACCTCTCGCCCCACCTGACTCATGACCTCGAGGACGGCCGCCTCGCTGCCTGCCTCGACGGCCACGGCGTGCCATAGCCAGGGAGGTGGGGGCTCAGGAGGGTGGTCCAGGTGCGCCCGTGCTGGTTGGACGTGTGCTGATCGAGCACCACAGCCAACGGGCCGTGCTTGGGCTGTGGATTTTGCGCTCGACCATGCCGCCATCCCGCCAGCCCTAGAGCTTGGTCGCGATCACGGTCTTCTCGCGACGGCCCCCACCCTGGGAGGACCACCGTCTGATGATCGGCTCCGTCTACCCTCGCCGGTCTTCCAGCCGTAGACGTTGGCGGTGTCGATGAAGTTGATGCCGGCCTCGAGGCCGTCATCTATCACCGCGTAACTGTCCTGCTCGGAGGTCTGCGGTCCGAAGTTCATGGTCCCCAGGCGGACGGTGCTGACGCGCAGTCCGGTGTGGCCATCAGTGCCGGTAGTCGATCTACCTACCTACGGGTCAGCGTAGGTGCAGGTATCTCGGGGCTTTGACCCGCATCGTGGAGTACGACCGGTCCCCGCTGATGTTGTACTGCTGCACCAGGGCCGAGCCGTCGGCGTAGACCGCGACGACCCAGGCCACGTGCCCGTAGCCACCCGCTGTGAAGTAGCCATTCGGCGAGCTGGACCCGCTGGCGTAGTACGGCGAGCTCTCGCCGGCGTTCCACTGTGCGACGGTGCCGTAGGAGGGGGAGGTGGTGATCGATCGGCCGTGACTGCGGGCAGCGTCGGCCCAGGTGAGCGCACTGCCCCAACCGTTGGCAGCGTTGCTCAGCGGTCGGCCCGCCTGGTTCAGGCGCCAGGCCACGAAGCTGACGCACTGCCGTTCGGTGAAACCCCAGGGGTCCGACGGCGAGCCGGAGGCGTAGCGGTAGGGGTAGTCGTCCCCGCCGGTCGGCGCGGGCGCGGGCGCGGGCGCGGGCGGGGGAGGCGCCGGTGCGGGTGCTGGGGCGGTGATGGGGACCGGCGGGGGGGCTGGTGTGGGAGTCCGGTAGAGGACGACGGGCCGAACAGGTTGCACCGTGACCAGGTGCCGGACGATGGGGTGCGCCGGAGCTTGGAGCGCGGCGGCGGGTCGGCCAGCGGGCGCCTTGTGCGACGGGATCACGGCCGTACTGGGGGTTGCCGGGTGTGGCGCGGTCCGCGGGTGGGGGGCGCGAAGGACGGCGCGCACTGGGGCGTCGGTCGGGCTGCTCTGGAGGCTTGGCGAGTTCTGTGAGGTCAGCGAGGAGCCGCCGAGGTGGGGTCCGTGGGTGACGATGAAAGAGGCGCAGAGCGCGAATGCCACAGATGGCACAACGAGAAAGTGACGAGGCAGAGGCACCGGGCGCTCCTTGTCGATGAGGTGCCCAGTGCTTCGGCATTGTCATGGGATCGCTTGAGCGATGTAGTGGGAGAAATCGGACTCGTTACGCCCTGCGGGTGATGCCTGGCAGGACCTGCGGGTAGGCCATTCGGGCCAATTCCCGGAGCTCGTCGTCGGTCTGGTCCTGGATCGGGTGCGGCACCAGGACGTACGACACCGGGAAACCCAACGCCCAGGCTTGCACGTCCGCGGCCACGCGACAGTCGCTGCTGACCCGGAAGATTCCGACCAGACCGCGCCCTTCGAGGTCGGCGATGTCAGGCACCCTGCACGACGCGCAGCTGCCTCAATCGGCGAGGGCCTCGATCATGACCTCATACTGCGTGGCGATCTCATGCCGCAGGTCAACGGGCGCCGGCTTGGCGAAGGTGGGCTTGCGGTAGCGGCGGCCCCCGACGCATCTCGGAGAGCATCCTCAGCTGAGAATGCTCTCGTGGATGCGTCGTGTCAGCGCGGGCAGACAGGCGTCGGCCAACGCAACTCCGAGAGCAATCTCGATTCAGAAGGCTCTCGTAGATGCGTTGGGGCGCGGCGGCTAGCCACGCCGTCGGCCGCGAGCAGTCTCTCCACCTCGTCCAGGAAGATGTCGCCACGGGCCCTGGATATGTCGAGCAGCCCGACGGTGAAGCCATCTAGCGACGCGGGTCGGGCCACACCCTGCTCGTGTAGGCCTTCGACGCCGCGGACATCCCTGGCCGCTCCAGAACGTGACGTGGAGCGTCGATAGCGTCGCACCGACCGGACCGGTACCAACACCATGGTTGTCGAGGGTGTCGTCCACCGGCGGAGGCAAGGGTGACGACACCGCCCGCAGATACAGCTCCCAACCGCGAGGGGTGTCGCGGATAACAGCGATAGGGCGGCGCTCTCGTCTGCCGCCGAAGCTCGCGTAGGCGGCGTTTCTCTAGCCGTCGAGGAGGTCGGCCGGGCCGTGCAACCGTCCGGCGATACTGGCTCGCGTGAACGACTCATTGGCCTGGCTCCCGTCCGATGCGCAGCAGCAGCGGGCATCCTGCTCCTGGACCGATGCAAAGGCGTGGGCACTGGTGCTGGGACTTGCCGCTATCGCCTTTGTCGCCGCCCCACTCACAGGCTCGTCGCATGTCCTGTAGATGGCGGTAGGGATCACGTCGGGATGCCTTGTCCTCGTCTACTCCTACCGCGTGCTCCGCGTTCGCGTGGATGTCGGGCCCGCGGGCACTTACATTCGCAGCGTCACAAGGTCAAGGCACATCCCGTGGACCGCCGTGGCTCCGGTCAACACAGGCTCCGGACCAGTCTGGCTGGCGGCGATAAGTCCGCGGTCGTGGCGGGCCAGCGGAAGGCTTACGCAGCGGGCAGCAACGTCTACGGTCATCTCCCTACGTACTGGCGAGGTTCTCCGACCACTCGCGCTAACTCTTAGTCTCCCCTCGCGCGCCGCGGAACACGTGACTGAACGTGCACAGCAGCTCCTTGACCGCCATCGACAGTAGACCGGCCGCCGCGAGAATGCGGAGTTGTCAGTAGTTCATCCTGCGGTAGGCCTTGCGGGTGGTGGCCTCCAAGGAGGCGGAGGTGAAGTAGAGCTCGACGAGCTTGGCGAAGGTGATCCGGTTCCCGGCCAAGGTGTGCCCACCGGCGCTGCGGCGGGCGGCCACCTCGGCGCGCTGCCAGGCGTCGACGGCGTCCTTGCAGGTGTCGTAGGTGCCGAGCGGGACCTCACGACCGTCGAGGCGGGCGATGGCCTGGCAGCGGGTGCCGCTGCCGCTGCTGCGGCGCTTGCGGACCCTGCCCATCACCGACCCCCTAGCCTGAGCGAATGCCTGCTCGACTGCCTGCCCAAAGCGCCCGCGGTGCGAGGATCCCGCGGGCTTTTTCGACCGCAAACGGCAGCAGGTTTTGGACCGTTTTTGGTCGCGGACCGCGCTTCCTAACTACCTAACGCGGTTCCCGTACGTCCCCCCCACTGACCTGCAGTTTTACGTGGAGAACCCCATGCGCGTAGGCATCCCGAGGGAAATCAAGACCTCGCAGGGATTGTGTAACGGCGCAGGTCACACTGCGTGTTGCAGACTTGTTGTCCGTCGTTTATCCGTCTAGAGCCTGACCGCGGACCCGTCGGGAAGCGTGTGTCCGTAAGAGGAACACTCGTCTCTGGGATCGAGAACTGACCTGGCAAGTAACGCCGCAGGTCAGACGCCTACAGAGGCCAAAGCGTGACAGATTCGTGGTTGGGAAGCTGCTGCTCAGGTGCGCGTTCGCTCCACGTCCGCCGCTGATGCCAGGAGCCAACCGCGCGGCCCGTCAACGACGGCCGAAAGTGAACCCCCTGGCGTCGCTTGGCTTCGTCAGGGGGTCAGTCGTCCCCCGCCGCCGACATGCTCCACGAACTAGCCACTTAGCGCGCGGCCGCGCCCGGACGGCTCGCTGATCCGCTCAGGATCTTGCCTTCCAACCAGGAAGACCCGCGAAGGAACCCGCAACACCCCGCCTCCGAACCTGACCTTAGCGTTGCTGGTCTCGCGGCGTGGTGTGGGCATAAAGCGTGCCGATGGGCTCATTATCGACGGGATGGATGTAGGACGCGCTCATGCGGACGCTGGCCAAGCGGCTGCCGGGCCCGCGCCAGCCCTGCACCCTGCTGAACGTCTCGCGTTTCGCGACGTGACCCGTGAGGGACGGCGCTTGTTCGGCGAGTTCCTTGGGACGTTCTTGTTGGTGCTGGCAGGGGCGGGAGGCCCGGTTGTCGCCGTGAGCAGGGCTGCGGGCGGTGCTGGTCACGGCGTCAGCCGGGCTGCCCAGGTGACGGCCCCGGGGCTTACCGTGATGGCGGTGATCTTGTTCATGGGGGCGGTGTCTGGTGCCCACCTCAACCCGGTTGTCAGCGTGGCCTT
>JAYTHM010000343.1:0-4470 GCA_043732645.1 Frankiales bacterium | reverse complement strand
CGGCCAGAGCGCGATGGCCGTACTCCGCGACCTGTTCACCGGTCAGCCGTGGATCCCCGCCGTCGGCGCAAGTCCACAACCCGCACGACCTGAACAGTAACCCGGCGCCTCTTGATCCCTCGCGCCCCCCTTCGAGGCGTGGCTTGACGGACAGAGACAGCGCAGTAGCGCAAGTTCGGACGTCGGGACAACACCGACGAACCCGAGCGGATCATGCCAAGGATGCTCGCGAGGCTGACTGACGACGTAGGGCATCAGGATGTAGCCGCGCATCGGCGTGGCCCCGTCGACGTCAGATCGCTAAATCGCCCCATGAGGCTGAGGCTCGTCTAGGCGGACCAAGCCGATCCCGACTAGGACCAGTACTCCTCCGAAGACCTGCGTCGGCCCAGGGATTTGGCCCAGCAACAGCCACGCGAAGAGCACCCCGAACAAGATCTCGGTCAGGCCGACGAACGAGGCGAGTTGGGCCCCAAGAAGACGTGCCCCAAGAATGCCGGTTACATAAGCAATGGCAGTCGCGAGAAGCGACATGGCGAGGATCGGCACCATCCACGACATCCTGCCGGACGCTAACGTCACGCTTGTGCGTGGAGCGCTAAAGGCCAGACCTCCGGCAAGCGCAGCCACGAGTACGGTTACCGCACCTATCGTGAGCCCTGCCCATGCCACTGCGAGGGGTGGCAGGACATCTTCGCTACGAGCCGAGACCAGAAAGTAAGTCGCGAGGCCGACGGCGGCGCCGAGTGCCCATGCTATCCCGCCTGCGTCCAGCGTCCGTTTGCCGAAAAGATTCAGCACAAAGGTAAGTCCGGCTACCGCCGATAGGCCGCCAAGCGCCGTGAGCCTTCCGGGGCGCTGGCCATGACGGACCCAGGTCCACACCACGACAAGCCCGATACCGCCAAATGCCACAAGAAGCGCGACGGCGACGGGCAAGGTGCGCACCGCATTGAAAAAACAGAGCTGTCCCCCCGCAACGGCGACGACGCCGTACGTGACGAGCCCTGGCCCAGTGCCCCGCAGGAGTGCGAGCCGTCCGCGTAGAAGGGCGAGTGCAGGTCCAGTCAAGACGAGGGCAGCGAGCGCAATGGGCACTAGGACGACGGCGCCCGCGCTCCAACCGTTGGCCAGCAGGCTCGCCGCGAAGACGCCTGAACTGCCGAACCCTGCCGCCGATACCAAGGCGAGTGCTAGGCCTGCCTTGCTACGCGCCGACTGCAAGGCACTCCTCGAGAACTTGAGGCGTCCGCCCCGGACCACTATAGGCGCCTCGCCTGGTCCACTCCACTGCTCGTGCATCGGGAAGAATCGCCACTGGCTTTTCACCGGCAGGGCGATACGCGGTGCTGCAGGGCCTTCTCATGATTCGATGATGCTCGCAGCACACACGCAAACAAACTGCATCGCATCGGAAAGGCTCGAGTGGCACAGGGGAAGGGACAGTCGCTATATGTCTGGTACGGGCCGAGGGTGCCTGAATACGTCGTTGTGAGCGGGACCGAGACCCATCCCACCAAGCGCTGAGGAGCTCCGCTCCCGCGCTCCAGGGAGTGCAGCTGATAATCAGGCGACCATGCCGAGGGCAGCGTCGAACCGCAACACGGCCCCGCTACCGATTGCGTAGCCGGGCACCGTTATGAGGTTGTCATCCTGCAGTCATCAGCAGCCGCGCGTCGGGCTTGAGGGCGTCGTCAGGCGACGATGATGGGTGCCGCGGGAACCGTAAGGATGTGCCGCTCCCGAGCCATGGAAGCGGCGCTGATAACCGCGAGGAGGCGGCGCTGCCGGACCGTTGAGCTACGGAAGACCGCCAGCTGGCGTCGTTGGCCGTCGAGCCGGAAGCCGGTGAACTCGCCGAACCTGGGGCCAGACGGCGCGGCCGTAGTCCCTGCCGGCAAAGGCTGTTCTATGCCTGCTTGCCCTAACTGTTTTCTCAGGTCCGCCACGAGTGGCCCCACAAGGCTGATAGGCGGACTGTTCAGCACATGACTGTTACTCGGTCCGTTCCCGTTCTCATCCTCGGCGCTGGTGGGGCCGGACTTCGGACAGCTTTGGCTGCCCACGAAGCGGGAGTTGAGGCTGTCGTGCTGACCAAGCGCGCGCGTCGGGACGCGCACACGAGCTTGGCGGCCGGCGGGGTCAATGCTGCCCTGGGATCGCGTGATCCTGATGACTCTCCCGAGTGGCACTTCAAGGACACCTACTAGGAGGGTTACGGACTGGCGGATGCGGCGGCTGTGGAGGTCTTGGTCTCTGAGGCGCCGCTGCGGGTGCAGGAGCTCGCCACGTGGGGGGCTCTTCTGTCTCGACTGGAGTCCGGCGCCCTTGACCAGCGCTTCTTCGGCGCACACCGCTACCGCCGCACGTGCTTCGCGGGCGACTGGACGGGTCGGGCGATCATCAACGTCCTGTACTCCGGGGTAGTCGCTGCCAGCATCGAGGTGTGCGATGACCAGTACGTCGCCGAGCTCTTGATCGATCCCGACACCGGCCGCTGCTTCGGCGCTCTCACGTTCGATCTTGCGACCGGTCAGCACACTGCTTTGCTTGCTGACGCTGTGGTGCTCGCCGCGGGCGGGCACACCCGGCTGTGGCGGCGCTCGAGCTCGCGGCGAGATGAGAACTACGGCGAGGCGATGAGTCTCGCGGCCCGGGCTGGAGCGTCTCTGGCCGACATGGAGCTGGTGCAGTTCCATCCTTCGGGGATGACCTGGCCGGAGAACGTCGCGGGGACGCTGGTGACCGAAGCGGTCCGGGGGGAAGGGGGGATCCTGACGAACGCCGACGGAGAGCGGTTCATGACCCGCTACGACCCGGAGCGCATGGAGCTTTCGACCCGAGACCGGGTGGCGCTCGCGGCCTACCAGGAGATCCGCGCGGGCCGGGGCGGACCTAACGGCGGCGTGTTCCTAGACGTGTCGCACGTCGCGAAAGAACGCATCCTGACCAGGCTCCACGGATGTACCGGCAGATGATCGAACATCCGATGCTCGACATTGTTGACCACCCCGATGGAAGTTTCCCCCACAGCCCACTACTCGATGGGTGGGGTTGTGGTGTCCGCGCAGGACTCCTCCACGGGCGTACCGGGGCTGTTCGCTACGGGGGAGGCAACCGCCGGCGTGCACGGGGCGAATCGTCTGGAAGCAAACTCTCTGGCTGAGATCCTCGTGTTCGGTGCTCGCGCAGGTGCCGCGGCAGCCGCGGAGGCGCTGAGTCTGGAAGTCACCCACCGGCCTCGGTCGGTCATCGAGGCCGCATCTGCGGCGCTCACCGCACGTGTGCGCCCCGGACCTGAACTCGCCCGCGTGCTGCAGCGGGAACTGCGTGACCTGCTGTGGGAGCACTGCGGCGTGGAGCGCGACGAGGCGGGCCTCACCAAGGCGCTCACAGAACTCGACCAGCTCGACGCGCGCGCCGACGGCGTTGATGTTCGGGTTGATTCTGAGGGCTGGATTGATCTGGTGCAGCTGTGTGACCTGCGCGCCAGTCTGCTTGCCGCCCGCGCGACCGTGCTGGGTGCCCTCGCGCGCACCGAGACTCGGGGTGCGCACGTGCGGTCTGACTTCCCCGACCTCGATCCAGCCCAGCGGGTCACTCGCGTGTTCACCGGAGCTGACTTGGTGCCGTCCGAGATCGTGCGCCCGCAACCGTCGCCGCGATTCGCCGCGGTTCTCGCCGCTGACCCGCTGCCACTCGTACCAGGCCTTCTACTGGAATGACTCCCCTGCTGGCAAAGTGTGCGCGTCACACCAATCCAGGCAAGATGTCCCTGTCGGACACCAGGACCGACAGGAACCTCTGCGACTTACTTCTCGGTGACCTCGAGGCTGACTAGCTGGTCGGCTAGGGCGAAGAAAGTGGGCGCCCACAAGCCTACAAAGATGCCGAGGCGCTCGCCGTGGGCTGCGTCACCGGAGCTCTTTGAGCCGCGCCAAATACCGATGCTGGCGGCGATAGAGGCCAAGCCGAGGATCTGCATGACATCACTGTTGAGACCGACTTTACGTAGTTGGTGGACTAACACGCGAACTCCTCGCATCGGGATGAATGACACGCAAAACCTTGCCACCGACTCTCCAAGGACGCGACCTGAAAGCCCCGCACACGCAGCCGGCACCCGCCCTGCTGTCACCACTGGATGCGTTCCGGAAACCTGCCCGGCCGATGTCAGCTCGTCATTTGGGTGCCTCCATGCCCATCGCCTTCGGCACCTCAGCGGTCGCCACGCTTGAAGCGTCAACGCCGGATCCTCGAGCCGCGGGTAGCCGCTTGCTTTGCTGCACTCGGCGTGTCCCGGACAACAACGAGGGCTGTAGTTCGTGCGCCAGGAACATCCGCTCTATGCCGCTGGTCGCGTAGCACCGCGGCCGCTGCCTGACGGCCGCGATCACGTAGATCGTCAGAAGTTGAACACCAAGCAGAAGGGGTGTCCGGCAGGGTCGGCGTATACGCGGAAGTTTTCGG
>JAYTHM010000342.1:0-4473 GCA_043732645.1 Frankiales bacterium | reverse complement strand
GGCTCGACGCCATGTGCCCGAGCTCGAAGCGGCAGATGTCGTTCTAGCACGCGTCAGAGGGCGACCGCAGGCGGCCGACGCCCCACGGCCGGCTGGTTGACGACTTCCGGATCACTTGCAGCGGCCGGGTGGTCAACGTAGGCAACGTCCCGTCACCGAGAGCGACCTCGTCCCTGGCGATCGCCGACCACATCATCGACACTCTCGAGCTGGACTGAAAGCGCCCGGTCACGATGGCGAGCTAGTCGCCGTCAGAACCTCAGCCGACGCCGAGGTAGCTCTCCTGTACCCGCGGGTCAGCCAGCAGGTCGGAGGCCTTGCCGGACAAGACGATGTGGCCGGTGTCCAAGACGTAGGCGCGCTCGGCGACCGTCAGCGCGGTGTCAACGTCCTGCTCGACGAGCAGGATCGAGGTGCCGGACGAGGCGATGTCAGGAAGGCGCGCGATGATCTCGTCGACCACGACCGGGGCCAGTCCGAGGGAGAGCTCGTCGATCATCATGATGTGGGGCTCGCTCATCAGCCCGCGGGCGATCGCGCACATCTGCTGCTCGCCACCGGACATGGTGCCTGCGATCTGGTTGATCCGCTCGCCGATCCGGGGGAACAGGTCGACCACACGGTCGATGTTGGTATTGCGGGTGCGCCAGCCACCCAAACGCAGGTTGTCCCGCACGGTCAGTCCCGGGAAAAGGCGCCGGCCCTCAGGGACATGCGAGATGCCGAGGCTGACGATCTGCTCGATCGAGCGCCCCTGCACGGTCTCGCCGCGGAACTCCACTGTGCCCGAGCTGATCTCAACCATTCCGGTCAGGGCGCGCAACAGGGTCGTCTTGCCGGCGCCGTTGGGACCGATCAGCGCAACGATCTCGTTCTCCCCGACACGGAGGTCGACGTCCCAGAACACCTGAACGCGCCCATATCCGCCGCTCAGCTGGGTGGCCTCGAGCATCAGGACCCTCCTTCACGGCGTTTGGCGTAGCGATGTCCGAGGTAGGCCTCGATCACGCGGGGGTCTGCCAGGACCTCACGGGGGTCGCCGGAGGTCAGCACCTTTCCCTGGTGCAGGACGAGGACCTGGTCGCTCACTGCCAGAATCGCCTTCATGACGTGTTCCACCACGATGATCGTGATGCCGCGCGCCTTGAGCTTGCGGATGAGCTCCAGACTCGGCTCGATCTCGGTGTGTCGTAGTCCCGCCATCACTTCGTCGAGCAGGAGCAGCCGGGGGCGAAGCGCGAGCGCCTTGGCGAACTCCAGCCGGCGGGCGTCGGCGACGGACAGCTCACCTGGTGGGCGGTCGCCCAGGCCGGCCATGCCGACCTCCTCGAGCACCTCCCCTGCGGCCTTGAGCGCTTTGGACATGACGTTGGTGCCGTTCGATCTGTAGAGAATGCCTATGGCGACGTTCTCGCGGACGGACATGCCCCGGAAGGGCTTGACGATCTGGAAGGTTCTAGCCACCCCGGCTTGGGCGATGACCCAGGGACGGGCACCGGTCAGGTCCTTGCCGTCGATCAGGACCCGGCCCTCAGTGGGCTTGGTGTGTCCGGTCACGAGGTTGATGAAGGTGCTTTTGCCTGCACCGTTCGGCCCGATTACCCCCAAGATCTGTCCTGCAGGGACGCTGAACGAGACGTCAGAGACCGCCTGCAGACCACCGAAGCGCCGGCCCAGTCCGCGCGTCTCCAGGACGGGCACGGCGCTCATAGCCGGTACTTCCGGACGTTGGCCAGCAACGAGAACTCCTTTGTACGCCGTGCCTCACGCATGTAGTTCACCGCACCTTGGGGGAGCAGGACGACGGCGACGATGATGATCGCGCCAAGGATGAAGGTGTGCAGGTTGGTGAAGTTCTGGCGCAGGAACTCCGAGAGGTACTGCAGTGCCACCGCGCCGAGCAGCGGGCCAAGGACGGTGCCGCTGCCACCGATGATGACCATGATGATCATCAGCACGGTGATGTCCACGTCGAACAGCCGCTCGGGGAAGATGGTCACCTGCTGGAACGCGTAGCTCGCGCCGACCAGTCCGGTGATGAACCCCGACAAGGCGAAGGTCAGCACCTTCATCCGGGTGGTGTTGATCCCCAATGCCGCGGCGGCGTCCTCATCCTGGTTGATAGCCCGCAGGGCGTAGCCGAACTTGTTGCGGGCCACCAGACCACCGACGATCACCGATAGGACGGCCAGCCCGAGGAACAGCAGGTAGAACCCGTCGTTGCCGAGGTATGCGGTCGTGGCGTTGCTGCCGACTGTTGGCACCGTGATCCCGGCGCCCCCGCCGGTCAGGTCCGTCAAGTTGGTCACGACCTCGCGCATGCCCTCGGCCACGCCGAGGGTGGCGATGGCAAAGTAGTGCCCCTTGAGCCGAAGCAGCGGGATGCCGATGATGACAGCGAAAAGGGCCGCCACGAACCCGCTGAGCAGAAGCGACATCCAGAAACTGAAGTGCCAGTGACTCATGGCGACGGCCGTGGAGTAGCCGCCCACCCCGAAGAAGACCACCTGGCCGAAGGAGGCATAGCCGGCGAAACCGCCGATGAGGTTCCAGGCCTGGGCCAGTGCGACGAACATGAAGATCGTCGCGACGGTCCGCTCCTGGCCTGAGTAGAGCTGGCCCTGGAGCCCCAGGGCGGCCAGCAGTGCCACCAGCCCCAGCGCCCATGGACCCAGACGCTTCGCCCGCTCACTGCGCAACGTCGAGATGAGGCCCGGTTGGGGCACCTTTGTCAGCGTTGACATCAGACCTCTTGCCGTGCGGCGTAGAAGGCCCGGCCGACCAGGCCCGTGGGCCGGAAGATGAGCACGACGATGAGGACGAGGAAGGCCAGGGCATTGACCCAGGTACCCGGCAGGTACTGCCCACCCCAGGCCTGGACGAGGCCGATGACCAGGCCGCCGACGAGGGCTCCATACATGTTCCCCAGGCCGCCGAGAACCGCCACGACGAACGACATCAGGGTGAAGCTCGCCGCTGCCGAGGGGTTGAACGTCCCGACAGTCCCGATCATCGCCCCCGCCATGCCGGCCAGCCCTGCAGCGATCCCGAAGGTGAGGGCGTAGACGTGTCGGGCACTGATGCCCATCAGGCGGGCCGCCCCGCGGTCCATGCCAGTCGCCAGGATCGACATCCCGGTCCGCGTGCGGTTGACCACCGCGACCAAGAGGACGGTGACCACCACTGCCAGCGCGAAGGCGAGCAGCCGTCCCAGCGGCACCCGGACGCTGCCGAACGCCAGGCCCTCACTGGCGTAGGAGGTATTGATGCTGCGGTAGTCAGCGGAGAAGACGAGGTTCATGCCCTGGACGATCATCAGGTCGAGTCCGAACGTCAGAAGCAAAGTGATGAAGATCGGCCCGTTGATCACGAGGTTGATCAGGAAGCGCTGCAGCACGTATCCGAAGACGAACAACACCGCCGCCGAGACGAACATGCCGAGGAACGGGTCCAGCCCGAACCACTCGTGCATCTCCCAGCCGACGTAGGCACCGAGGATCACGAACCCGCCGTGGGCCAGGTTGACGACATTCATCACACCCCAGACCAGGGAGAACCCCACGGCGACGAGCGCCAGGAGCCCTCCCTGCAAGAGGCCATAGATGGTCGCCTGGAGGAACCCACTCACCTACTTGGTACCGGGCCAGATCATCTTGGCTTCGGCGGACTCCGCCGGCCACACTGTCAAGGCCTTGCCGTTCTGGATCTGGATCACCGACATGGGTTTGTACAGGTTCTGCCCGGTGGAGTCGAACTTGATCTTGCCGAAGAAGGACTCGGTGTCGAGGCCGGAGAGGGCGTTACGGACGGCGTCAGCCTTGGAGGAGGCCGCCTTCTCGGTGGCCAGGACGAGGGCCAGGCAGGCGGCGCTGGCCTCGGCGTTGTGGTAGTCCGGCGCGTGGCCATACTTGGCCTGGATGTCTTTGGTGTAGTCCTTGGCGGTTCCGAAGTACTTGTCTGTGCCCTTCGTGGCGTCGGTCCACTGGCTGGAGCCGAGGACGTTCTCGGCCTGGGCCCCGAGGGTCTTGGCGAAGTCAGGCGTCGGGGGAGCCACGCTCTCGCCGAAACCGGTCGGCGTCACCCCGAGCTCTTTGGCCTGCTTGATGATGGCCACGCCCTCCACGAGGTGGACCGATCCGATGATGACGTCGGGGTGTTGGCCCTTGACCTTGGTCAGCGCAGAGCTGACATCGGAGGTGCCGTTGGGGAAGTACTGCGGGTCCAGGACGGTGAAACCCGCCTCCTTGGCGGTCTTCATGCCGCCCTCGGTGACGGTCTTGGAGAAGCCGTCGTCGGCGGAGAGGAACACGACGCTCTTGGGCTTGGGCGTGGCGAGCTCGGCGATGGCCTTGACGATCGAAGCTGCATACTCCGTGGCCGGCGACAGGACCGCGAAGGTGCGCTTGTAGCCCTTGCTGAAGATCTTGTTGTCGGCGCCCGCGGAGTCAACCATCAACTGACCATTTCGCTCGA
>JAYTHM010000341.1:0-4476 GCA_043732645.1 Frankiales bacterium | reverse complement strand
GCAAGGTCCGCCCGCACCAGCGGGTTGGCTGCAAGGCCGGTGTCGACGCACCAGTCCCGCACCAGGTCCCACAGCGCCTCGGTCCGACCGGAGAAGGCCGCGAGCCCGACCCGCTCGTGGTTGAGCTGCGACCTGAGCAGGCGCCACCCGCCGTTGACGTCCCCGATAACGCTGTCGCGCGGGACACGCACGGCGTCGTAGAACGTCGACGAAGTGGTGTTCCCACCGACGGTGTGCAGCGGGGTCGATGAGAACCCAGGCGCGTCGGTCGGGCAGACCACGATCGAGATGCCCTTGTGCTTGGGAGCTTCCGGGTCGGTGCGGACGGCCAGCCAGACAAAGTCGGAATGACCGGCCCCGGAGGTGTCGACCTTGTTGCCGTTAATGACCCACTCGTCGCCGTCGAGGACCGCCTTCGTCCGGAGCGAGGCCAGGTCGGTGCCGGCAGCAGGCTCGGTGTAGCCGATGGCCCAGACCTCTTCGCCGCGCAAGATGCCCGGCAGGTAGCGGTCCTTCTGCGCCTGCGTGCCGAACGCCATCAGGGTCGGACCCACCGTGTTGACCGTCACGAACGGGAACGGCGCGCCGGCCCGCTGCACCTCGGTGAGCAAGATCAGCTGCTCGAACGGACCGGCCCCGCCACCGCCGTACTCCTTGGGGAAGCCGAGGCCGAGCCAGCCGTCCGCGCCGAGCTGGCGGACCAGCACGCGCCACAGCTCGGGGTTGTCTCCTTCACCGCCGAGGTCACGACGGACGTCGGGCGTGAGCATCCGCATGAAGTAGGTCCGAAGCTCCTGCTGCAGGGCGCGCTGCTCGGTGTTCAGCTCCATGTGCTGCATGGCTCGCACGGTAGCCGAACGACCAAGCGCTTGCTAGGTTGACAGCCGTGAGCACCAGTGACGGCCGCGTCGTCATCGTGACCGGGGCAGGGCAGGGCCTCGGCAGGGCGCACGCCCTCGCGTTCGCCCAGGACGGGGCTCGCGTCGTCGTCAACGACGTGGGCGACACGGCCGATGAGACCGCAGCCATCGTCCGCGACAGCGGAGGGCAGGCGATCGCCTCGCAGGGTGACGTCTCCGACTGGGCATACGGCGAAAAGCTGGTCAAGACGGCGGTCGCACAGTTCGGTCGGCTCGACGCCCTGGTCAACAACGCCGGCTTGGTGCGGGACCGGATGCTGGTCAACATGTCCGAGCAGGAGTGGGATCTCGTGGTCCGCGTGGACCTCAAGGGCCACTTCGTCCCGATGCGGCACGCCGCGGCGTACTGGAAGGACCAGTTCAGGTCCGGTACGCCGATTGCAGCGCGGGTCGTCAGTACCAGCTCCGGTGCCGGGCTCCTCGGCTCCGTCGGTCAGGGCAACTACTCGGCCGCCAAAGCCGGCGTCGTCGCACTGACCCAGGTTGCCGCGGTCGAGTTCTCGCGCTTCGGTGTGAAGCTCAACGCCATCGCTCCGGCGGCCCGCACCCCCATGACCGAGGTCGTCTTCGCCCAGACGATGGCCAAGCCGGAGACCGGCTTCGACCCGATGGCCCCCGAGAACGTCAGCCCACTCGTCGTTTGGCTCGCCTCGTCGGAGTGCGAGGTGACCGGCCGGGTCTTCGAGGTCGAGGCCGGGATCATCTCACCCGCCGACGGCTGGCAGCACGGGCCCCGCGAGGACCGGGGCGGACTCTGGCCGGTCCACCAGGTCGGTCTAGCCGTCGATCGCCTGCTCGCGCAGTCGCCCCCACAAGCCCCCGTCTACGGCGCATGACCACCCCCCTCCCCGCCTCTGGCGCACATCCACACGGTGACGGCCGTGTGGATTCGACCTTCAGGCAGGAGGTACGCGGGTGGTTAGCGGAGCACCTCACCGGGCAGTTCGCGCCCCTGATCGGCACCGGTGGCCCAGGACGCGAGCACGAGAACGTCGAGCTGCGGACCCGGTGGGAGCAGGAGCTCGCGACCGGCGACTGGATCGGCCTGGCCTGGCCGCAGGAGAACGGGGGTCGCGGCGCGTCGATCGAGGACCAGGTCGTGTTCTACGAGGAGTACGCCAAGGCCGGCGGTCCCGCACGGGTCAACCACATGGGCGAGCAGCTCGCCGGTCCGACGATCATCGCCTACGGCAGCCAGGAGCAGAAGGACCGCTTCCTGCCCGGGATCCTCAGCGGCACCGAGCTGTGGTGCCAGGGCTACTCCGAGCCGGGGGCAGGTTCGGACCTGGCGGGCGTGCGCACGAAGGCCGCCCTCGTCGACGGCCAGTGGCACCTCGACGGGCAGAAGGTCTGGACCTCGCTGGCCCACCTCGCCGACTGGTGCTTCGTCCTCGCCCGCAGCGACCCTTCGACCAGTCGCCACAGCGGCCTGAGTTTCCTGCTCGTCCCGATGGACCAGCCTGGCATCGAGATCCGCCCGATCGTGCAGATCACCGGCACCAGCGAGTTCAACGAGGTGTTCTTCGACGACGCGGTCACCGCCGAGTGCAACGTCGTCGGCGCCCCGGGCGACGGCTGGCGGGTGGCGCTGGGCCTGCTCGCCTTCGAGCGCGGTGTCTCGACTCTCGGCCAGCAGGTCGGCTTCACCCGCGAGTACGAGCAGGTTCTCGCGCTGGCCCGGGCCAACGGGAGCTTCGCCAGGCACGAGACTGCTCTCGTCGACGCCTGGGCGGACCTGCAGGTCCTCAGGCACCAGGCGCTCCGGACGCTCTCGAACGATGCCTCTGCCAGCACCGGCGTCGAGGCCAACGTGAACAAGCTGCTCTGGGCGCCGTGGCACAAAGAGCTCGGTGAGATCGCGATGAAGGTCCAAGGAGCCTCCGCCATGCTTGTCGACAGCGCGCTGACACCCCTGCAGAACCTCTTCCTGTTCACCCGTTCCGACACGATCTATGGCGGCAGCAGCGAGATCCAGCGCAACGTCATCGCCGAGCGCCTCTGGAAGCTGCCTCGCGACACCTGGTCCGCCTCATGACGGCCGGGACCCGCTGATGACCGAGCTCGACAACCTACGGTCAGCGGTCCGCGACCTGCTCACCGACACTGCCCCGGTCCGCTCGGCGCTGCGGGAGGACCCCAGCATCTGGAAGCGCCTGTCGGTCGAGATGGGCCTGACAGCACTACCGGTCGAAGACGTGCCGTTCTCGTGGATCACGACGGTCCTCGAGGAGACCGGCCGCGTCCTGCTCAGGGCGCCGTACCTCTCGACGGTCGTTGCCGCAGCGGCGCTGAAGGCCGCCGGGGACGAGCAGCACCTCGCCGGTTTGGCGGACGGCTCGCTCACCGCGGCGCTCGCACTCGACGGCTCCCTCGACCAGGTCGCCCATGCCGGCGGCGCCGACCTGCTGCTGGTGGCCCGGGACGACGAACTGTGGGTCGTCGAAGACTTCACCGCAACGCCGGTGGAGTCGCTCGACCTCACGCGACCTCGGGCTTGCGTCTCGGCCACGACCGGCCGTTCGATCGGAAGCGCCTGCCACGCACGGGATCTGCATTGCACGGCCCTGGCCGCCGAGTCCGTCGGCGCATCCCAACGGGTGCTCGAGCTGGTCGTGGAACACCTTCTGGGCCGCACCCAGTTCGGACGTCCACTGGGCTCTTTCCAAGCCCTTCGGCACACTGTCGCAGACCTCACAGTCACCGTGGAAGCTGCACGCTCCACAACCTGGTACGCCGCCCGTGCCACTGAAGACTTTGCCGTTGCCGCGCCGCTCGCTCATGCGCTCGCCTCAGAGGCTTTCGTCGAGGTCACCGGCACGTCCATCCAGCTGTTCGGTGGCATCGGCTTCACCTGGGAGCACGACGCCCACCTCTACTTCAAGCGCGCGTGGACCACGGCGCTGCTGCACGGCGACAGTGCGGCGCTCAAGCGGATTGCGTTCGAGAGGGCTGGGGTCTGATGCGCGACAAGCGGATGACCGAGGAGCAGGTGGTCTCCGAGCTGCGCTCCGGCATGACCATCGGCATCGGCGGCTGGGGGTCACGGCGCAAGCCGATGTCCCTCGTCCGCGCGATCTTGCGGTCCGACCTCAAGGACCTCTCAGTCGTCTCGTACGGCGGGCCCGACGTCGGCCTCCTATGCGCCGCTGGCAAGGTCAGGAAGCTCACCTACGGCTTCGTGTCGCTCGACTCCATCCCCCTGGAACCGCATTTCCAAAACGCCCGCAAGGCCGGCGCGATCGACGTTCGCGAGTGGGACGAGGGCATGGTTCAGTGGGGCCTGTACGCCGCCTCCTTGAGGCTCCCCTTCCTCCCAACCCGCGCGGGCATGGGCTCCGACGTCATCACCTACGACCCCACCTTGATGACCGTGGCAGATCCCTACGGGTCAGGTGATCTGCTCGCCGTGCCAGCTCTGCACCTCGATGCGGCGCTGGTCCACCTGAACATCGCAGACGCTCGTGGCAACGCTGCCTTCCTCGGACCGGACCTCTACTTCGATGACCTCTACTGCCAGGCCGCCGAGAAGGCCTACCTGTCGTGCGAGAAGATCGTG
>JAYTHM010000340.1:0-4492 GCA_043732645.1 Frankiales bacterium | reverse complement strand
CCCAGATCGCGTTCTGGTTGGCGAAGGTCTGCGCCCAGTCCTTGGACACAACCGCATCCCCACCGACGTAGCGGTCGGGGACGTTGAGGCCGGCGTGGCAGCCCATGCTGAACAGCAGCCTGCCCGCAAGCCGGCCAGGGTTGGCGGTGATGTCGCCGACGGTGAACAGGTCGGACTGTGAACCACTGATGTTGCCGGCTGACGGCAGCGCCCGGTTGTGGTCGAAGTGGGCGTTCAGGCCGGCCAGGAACGGCGAAGTGCCGCCGGTCGGGAACAGCGCCGCATTCAGCTGCGCGCGCGTCCAGCCGCTCGTCGAGCCTGGCTCGTCGATCAGTGTCGAGTGCGGGCCCGTGCCCACGTCGCGGGTCAGCGCACTGTCGACGGCACGCGCACCGTCGGCCAGGAAGTCGTATCCGGTCGTCAGGGCAGAGCGGGGGGTGAGGGCTCCTCCAGCCGTGACGAACTGGTCGAGTTGCGCCGTGATCTCAGCCGGGGTTTCCACGAGCCGGCCCACCGCGAGGTCGGGCAGGTACAGCCGACGGTCGAGAAAGCCGACCGGCGCCAGGGAGCCGTAGGCGTCGTCGGTGAGCAGGTCGCCGTGCCGCTGTGCCGCGGACAGCGGGTTGTCACCGCCGGCCGGGGGCGCATCGGTCTCGGCATAACCGCTCTCGTTGCTGCTCAACGTCAGGTCCGGCGTGCGGTACATCGGCAGCTGGGCGTCCGCGCCAACCAGCGTGACCGATGTCAGCCCCGGCGCCGAGCCGACCTTGTACCCCCGCACGATCGCATTGACCGCGTTCACCACGTCGTTCGCGGCCGTCGTGCTGCACGGATCACTGTTCCAGGCGCTGTACGCCCCCACCGTGCTCGCGTCGGCGTCCACCGGCACGACAAGCCCGGCCACGTCCGCCCGGGCCGCGAAGCTGCCAAGCTTGGCGAGCAGGGCGGTTGCGGCGGCCGGGGTGTACTCGGCCGCAAGCTGCTGGGTGTTGACCAACAGCAGGGCCCGCGTGGCCGCGGTCCCGGTCGGCAAGGACCCGGTCACGCTCTGCGCGCCCAGGCCCAGGCCGGGGCAGGTCGTCGCCACGGGGTTGTCCTCGACGACCCGAAGCAGGTAAGGCGAGTTCGACCACGCCCCGTTGTACCCGCTGACCTGGATGGTGAGGTAGCCCGGCCCGCCCGTGGACAGGGTGCCGACCTCCTCGTCGGCGGTCCCGTGGTGCGCGGACTGCCCCTGCAGGGCGAGGTCGGTGCGCAAAGGCACGTCGTTGAGCAGCTGCGGGGTCGCTGCGGGGCCGGTTGCGGCCGTGCCGATGCCCTCATCGAGCAGCGGGACGCTGCGCAGCGGCACGCTGCGCAGCGGCGCGGCGGCGGGGGCGGCCGGGTCGGCGGGGGCGCCGTAGACGACGAGGTCGTCGTCGCTGGCCAGGTGGCTGAGCAGGACGTGGACGTGCGTGCCGGCCAACGGGACGGGCAGCCGGTAGTAGACGATGTTTCCGGGCGCTGAAATGTGGCCCAACACGAGGTGATTGGGGGCGATGACCGCTCCCGTCGACGGGCTGCTATTGGCCCCTACCGTGTCGACGACGTTGACGCCGCCGTCGGTCTCGCTGGTGTTGGCGTCAGCGGTTCCGTGCGAGACCGATGATGTCAGGTGCAGCGACAGGGCGGGCACGGCAAACGGGCCCAGCGCGAGTCCGGGGTTGACGACCAGGTGCACGACGTGGGTCGCCGGCACCGCCCGGTTGGCCAGGTGGAGGTGGACGTCCTGCCCCACGACGGTCGCGGTCTCGCCATGGCCCAGGTCGCTCTGCCCGGTGTAGCGGAATCCCGCGGGTAGCGTGAGGACCGCATCGCCGCTGGCAGTGTCGCTGAACCCCCGCAGCTCCATGCTTATCGCATAGGTGATCTTTGGGGCGTTCTGGCTGTCGTACTGCGACAGCTGCAGCGGGTCGAGGGCGACCTGCTCCCAGGGCACCGCCGAGCTCGGCACGAGGGCGAGCAGCGCGTCGCCGAGCGTGAGGGTGTACGTCGGGTCGATGGCGTCGGCCAGGTCGCCGAGGGTCGCACTGCCCAGGGCGTTGCCGAGATCACCGAGGGTCTGGTCGCCAAGCAGGCTGTTGATGAGCCCGAGGGTGGCCGTGGAATTCACGTGACCCGACGCCAGGGCGTCGCCGAGCTTCAGGCAGAAGGTGTCGCCGGCCACGCAACCGGTGAGCAGGCCGGCCGGCACCGTCGTGGCATCGAGCGCGATTTTGCCCAGAGTCGAGGTGGGCGAAATAGTCGTCAACGGAATGGCCCCGAGCGCGTTGTCCGTGCCCCCCACGGTCAGGGTCAGCCGGCTGAGTGGGACCGAGCGCAGCGGAGAGTTGGCGATGGTCACCGAGCGCAGCGGTACCGAGCGCAGCGGGGCACCGACCGGCACCGAGCGCAGCGGCACCGACCGCAGCGGGACCGAGCGCAGCGGGACCCCGGCCAGGTCGGCGGCCAGCACCGGGCTGCTGCCGGTCAGGCCCAGGGCGCTGCAGCTGTAGCCGAGATTCGTCAGCCAGGCGCACCAGTTGCCGTACGCCGACCCGTCCGTCGTGGCCCCCGTGGGGGCCGGGATCGGCAGGCTGCCGATCCCCGAGCTACCGAGAAAGATCGACGCAACCGACAGGTTGCTGAGCGGGGTGCCGGTGAGATCGACCTGGTCGAGCGTGGGTCCGGGCTGACCAGCCGCGTCGAGGGCGGCGAGTGCGGCGTCCAGCGTGACCGTCTCGAGCGGCGTGCTGGCCAGCGATGTTTTGGCCAGGACCAGCTGCCAGGTGTTACCCGTCAGCGGGATCTGGCTCAGCAGCACCGACGCCAGAGGCACCGAACGCAGCGGCACCGAGCGCAGGGGCACCGACCGCAGGGGCACCGACCTGAGCGGGACCGACCTGAGCGGGACCGACCTGAGCGGGGCGCTCGCGACGGCGTCGGTGGCTGCCGCCGGCAGCGTGTAGGACGGGATCGCGCTTACCGGGACGTCGCGGGCACCGGGGCCGTACGACGGGGTGGGGCACTGGCCGCAGGCGCCGTCGGTCGTGACCGACAGGTTGGCCACCGTGAAGGGTGTGTTGGTGAGCTGGCCGCAGCGCAGACTGAAGCCGTCCAGGTCTTCACCGCTCTTGGCGTCCACGCCGATGGCGAAGGAACCGGTCGGGCACGCGTCGGGGCCGAAGGATGAGCCGCCGAGCGGATCGAAGGGTGAGAATGCCAGCGATCCGGACGAAGCCCCCGACAGGATGCCGCCGGCGAGCCCGGTGCAGTTGACCTGCACGGCGTCGATGAGCGCTCCGGACCGTCCCTGGTCGCCAGTCACGACGCTGCCGGTCGGGCACGCCGTTGGGTAACGCTCAGAGGTCCCGGTGACGTTCGTCGACGACACGGTCCCCGCCAGGCCCGGGGTGCTGCTAAGGGGCACCGATCCCGTCGCATCGATCGGGGTGCAGTAGACCTCGAGGCCGGCGCCGTAGCCATCGGTGGCGTGAGTTTTGCCGTCGATAATGAGGGTGAGTGAGGTCAGCGCGCTGCCACTGGCGCACTGAATCTGCGTCACGGTTCCACCGGTGGTGCCGCCGTTGAATGCCGTGTTGCGGACGTAGGTGATGGTCGGCGTTCCGACGGCACCCGGCGAGGGCGAAGTGTCAGCGTGGGCGATTGTGGTCAGCACCCCGAGGACCAGCAGCGGCGCCGTCATCAGCACGGCACATCGACGCAGACGTGTCACCATCGAAACCCCCCCAGGGTCGTGACGTGTCTGGCCGAAACCCGACACGGCGCAAAGGGTAGGCGACGATCTTGCTCAAGACAACCAGCCGGAGGCGCCCTGTCCACCTCGCGACCTTTGACGCACACTGGTCGTGGAGGTGGCGATGGAGGAGCTGGAGGCGCAGCGGCAGTACCTGCCTGGGGCGCTGCTCACCCGTGCCGGCACGGGTGCAGGACACTGGGTGAGCGACGGGACGCTGCTGTTCTCGGACGTCTCGGGCTTCACCGCGCTGTCGGAGAAGCTCGCCCGGCACGGGCGCGCCGGCGCCGAGGAGATGGTGGGGGCGATCTCCACCGTGTTCACCCCGCTGCTGACCGAGATCGAGGCATACGGCGGGGACGTCCTGAAGTTCGGCGGCGACGCCCTCCTCACGTTCTTCGAGGGCGCCGACAGCGCCGGCCGGGCCGCGACGTGCGCCATGCGGCTGCAGGCCAGCCTGGCCACCGAGGGTCGGGTGCGCACCCCGTTCGGCCAGGTTCGGCTGGGCATGTCGCAGGGGATGCACACCGGCGACTTCGCCTTCTTCCTCTGTGGCGACAGGCATCTGGAGCTGCTCGTGACGGGCTCCGCGACGACCCAGGCCCTGGCGATGGAGTCGGCGGCCGACCGCGGGGAGGTCCTCGTCAGCCACCACACTGCCGAGCAGCTGGCGACGTCGTTGCGGGGCGAGGCGCGCGCCGGCGGCGTCCTGCTGCG
>JAYTHM010000339.1:0-4496 GCA_043732645.1 Frankiales bacterium | reverse complement strand
AGGCGACGACGACCGCGAACGGGCTGCGTGTCTCCGTCGTCGACCGGGTGGCCGAGGTCGTTCTCGACCGGCCCGACCGGCTCAACGCGCTCAGCCGTGGGCTCATGTCCGACCTGGTCGAGACCTTCGATCGGTTCGAGACCGATGACGACGTGTGGGCCGTGCTGCTCACCGGCGCCGGCGACCGAGCGTTTTCGGCCGGTGTGGACCTCAAGGAGATGCGCGGCGACGACCACGGGGAAGAGCGTCCGCCCAGCTTGCCGATGCGTGGAACAGAGCGGAACGTATTCGAGACGGTGCTGGAGTGCAGCAAGCCGACCATTGCTGCGCTGAACGGGGTGGCGGTCGGCGGTGGCTGCGAGCTGGCGCTGGCCTGCGACGTGCGGTTCGCCGCATCGGGCACGCGGATGGGCTTGCCAGAGGCGAAGCGGGGCATGGGGGCGAACTTCGGCTGCCAGCTGTTACCGCGCCTGGTGCCGCGGGGCGTTGCCTACGAGTGGCTCTACAGCGGTGAGCTGTTCGACGTGGAGGAGGCCCAACGGTGGGGGCTGGTCTCACGCGTGGTCGCGTACGAGGACCTTTTCGACACCGCCCGCGCCTTCGCCCGGCAGGTTGCCGGCAACGCCCCGCTGACCGTCCGCCGCTACAAGGCCATGATCGGCCGGGGAGGCGACCTGCCCCTGGCGTCGGCGTTGCGTCTCAACGTCGGCCCGAGCCCGTACACGAGCGAGGACCGGAGGGAGGGCGTATTGGCCTTCCTGGAGAAGCGGGACCCGGTGTGGCGTGCCCGCTGAGCCCTGCGCCCAGGTGGCCGCGCCCCCCTGGGTGTCGGCAGGTACCCCGTCGACCGAGGGGGGCGGCACCCCAACGGTGTCCATGGTGCAGGCCGTGGCGGTTGCTACCGCGACCGTGGTGCCGGTCTTTCTGTGCGGTGGTCTGGCGGTGCAGCTCAGCCGTGATCTTCACTTCGGGGTGGAGCGGATCGGGTTGGCTCCCGCCGCGTTCTTCGGGGCGGCCGCACTGTGCTCGCCGCTCGCCGGGGCAGTGACCGAGCGTCTCGGCCCCTGCCGAACCATGCGTGTCGCCGTTGTCGTGGTCGCCGTCGTCCTGGTCGTCGCCGCGACGACCGTGCACTCATTCCCCGCGCTGCTGGCGCTGCTCGCGCTGGCTGGCGCCGGAAACGCCCTGGCCCAACCCTCCACCAACATGTTCCTGGCCCAGCGGGTCGCCCGGAGTCGTCAGGGCGTGGCCTATGGCGTGAAGCAGTCGGCAATCCCCATGGCGGGATTGCTGGCCGGTCTCGTCGTGCCACTGCTGGGCGTCACCGTCGGCTGGCGCTGGGCCTTTGCTGCGATCGCGGTGGCAGGAGCCGTCGTAGCGGTCTTCGCGCCGACCGCTGGTCCTGGTGTCCGCACCTCGCGGGCCAGCCGCCGCGATGCCGGGGACATGGCACGGCCTGTCCTGGTGGTCATGGCCATCGCAGCCGGCATCGCCGCAGCCAGTGGTAGCGCCCTGGGTGTGTACCTCGTGGCCGGATCCGTGCAGGCCGGATGGAGCGAATCAGCCGGCGGCTACCTGTTCGCGGCCGCGTCGCTCGTCGGAATCGGTGCTCGACTGTCGTCGGGCTTCCGGGCGGATCGACGTGGTCGTGGACACATCGGGGTCATCATCGCCATGTTGCTGGCTGGCACCGCTGGTTTCGCACTGCTTGCCCCGGGACAGCACCTGCTGTTCGCGCTGGGCGCTCCGGTGGCCTTCGGGTTCGGGTGGGGGTGGCCGGGGCTTTTCGTCCTGGCGGTGGTGCAGTCGAGCCCCAGCTCGCCCGCCGCCGCCACTGGCCTGACCCAGACTGGCACGTCACTCGGCGCCGTCGTCGGGCCGGCGGGCTTCGGGCTGCTGGTCGAGCACGCATCGTTCGCAACAGCGTGGCTGGTCGCAGGGGCCGGCCTGATGCTCGCTGCAGGCGCCTTTGCGCTCCTCCGCCGGTACACACCGTCACTCGGTGACAGCTCGGCCGCAGCATGTCCCCCTCTCCCCTCAGGCAACGACCATCCCGACACCGAAATCCCGGACCAGCAGCGCACAGGAGGACCCTTGGACGCCCGCACCCTGATTGACAGCTACTTCACTGCCTGCTCGGCAGGCGACGCGGACGAGGTGGCGGACCACTTCTCAGCCGATGCCGTCGTCTTCGACACCAATCACCCACCGCTTCGTGGCGCTGCCGAGATCGGACGCTTCTACGCCGCCGTCGCGCGCCGGTACGGCGGTGCCAATTGGCACGTCGACGCGTTCGTCGACGCCGGCCGCGGCCGTTGTGCGAGCGAGTGGACGATGACGGCGCCCTCGGTGGCCGCAGTGGTCCGCGGGTCGGAGCACTACGAGGTCGAAGACGGCCGCATCACCCAGATCCGTCAGTACTGGACCTATGACAGGGAGAACATGGACACCGAGCTGCTCGGATTCCCATACGCCGAGAACGGTTGGACCGCCACCAACGCGCTGGCCCCGCGATGATGCGGCTGGCGAAGGACTCGCTCGACGTCGGGCTCGTGACCACGAAGCCAGCGGAGAGCTTGACGTTCTACCGAGATGTGTTGGGCCTTGCCTACGACGGCGAGTCCCCGATGCCGGGCGGCTCTATGCACCGCTTGCGGGTCGGCACCAGCGTGCTCAAGCTCGTCACGCTGCGCCGAGAGCCCAGGGGCAGCTCGGAGCCCGGCGGACTGGCCGGAGCCACCGGATACCGCTACGTCACACTGTCCGTCGTAGATCTCGACGAGGTGCTCGCCCTCTGCGAACGGAGGGGTTCGAAGGTTGCACTGGGGGCCACCGTCCTGCCGGATGGTGGCCGTATCGCGATGGTCGAGGATCCGGACGGAAATTGGGTAGAGCTGCTCCAGCGAGACTGATCGTCTCTGCCGTCGGGGGTGCTCGCGCTGCCGCTCTGTTGATCTGGAGATCTCGACCCAGCGAACAACCCCACAATGAGTACTGGCTCCACGCCGGCGGTGGGTCGGCGACGTTGGCGTCGCCAGGCTGACGTCGACATCGACATCAGCGGCGACCTCAGCCAGGGTCAGATCGCCACGACGAACGACTTGGACGACGTCACGCTTGAACTCCTCGTCGACCTTATTCGGCACGGAGACATCGTCCATGCGGGACCAAGTCCCCAACATCGAGTGTCAACCCATCCGGTAGCAGACCCGCTTGCTGCAAAACGCTAGCGACGCTCGAGCCGGATTGCGGTGGGCATAGCCAAGAAGAGCACATCGATCTCTGCGTGGTCTACTCGCAGGATCCGGGGCCCGACCCGGTCGCCAACGAACCTGCCGTCGGTGATCCACCGGCGAACGGTGCCTTCGGAAACCCGACCTGGTCGGACGCTCGGGCAAAGCTGACGTAGGCGCGCCGCTGCCGCAACGCGGGGGACGGCGAAGTGGCGAAGCTGTGAATCGCATCCTCCTCTCGATGGCGTGGTCCTGATGCCGGAGCTACACCGCCCGCCCTGCCCTGCGGGGCGGTCGTCCGGTTGTTGTGACCGGATGACTACGTCCACTGGGCGCCGGTCTTAGCCAACTGCTACTCGCCCTGGGATGGGATGGGATGGGCACGGTGATGCTGATCTGCCCGGTGGTGGGCTAATTCGTCGACAGGTCCCGGGCTCAACGCTGGCGCCTGCGGACACCGACCCATCATCACGTCCTCGAGAACTAGGTCAACGAGGTCGCCGCCGCACCCACTGCCTGACAAGCCCGATCACGCCGCACAGCAACCCTTCTCGGTACTCCTTGTGGCCGAGCGCTGCGGTCGCTGTCGTGCTGTCATGTGAGCCGGAATGGTCCGATCAGGGCGCGACGGACGGGTCACCGCCCGTGTGATTCGCGAGGGCCGATAATTCTCGCGCGATTGCAGGGCGATTGGTGCGTGGAGTGTGCGAGCCGCGCCATGAGCCCTGCGACCGTGGCCCAGCGTTGTCACTACCGCCAAGGTGCCTGTGCTCGACGGGGTGTATCTGAGCGTCGTCGCGCCGGGGGCAGTCCCCTGTTCTCCGGGCGGCTGAGCCGGGTGGGGTGCGTGCCGGGCCACCAGGGGCTGCTGCGGCACGAGATGGTCGTGCGTACCGCGGTGCGCTGGTGATCCTTCGCCACCGGGCGATGTTCGTGCCCGCGCACGAGCAGCTGCTGCTCCGCAATCCGCTGTCTCTTTCACCGTGCGGGTGTCTGCTCCTGGTGGCCGGCGAGGGCGGAGAGGGCGGCGGCGATCTGCTGGTCGCGCCCGGCGGCGGTGTGCTGGTAGCGCAGGGCGGCAGCGGGGGTGGAGTGCCCGAGTCGGCCCATCAGCTCGGCCAGGGTGGCTCCGGTGGAGGCGGCCAGGACGGCCCCGGTGTGGCGCAGGTCGTGCCAACGCAGGTCCGGGCGGCCGGCCTGCTCGCGGGCTGCGTAGAACGGGCGGTACAACGCGGACGGGGCCAGGTGCCCACCGTGCTGGGC
>JAYTHM010000338.1:0-13933 GCA_043732645.1 Frankiales bacterium | reverse complement strand
TCGTCACGCCGTCCCGGGACCAAAGACCTGTCGAACCCGACAGGGCGACCCTTCGACCCCGATCAACCATCAGGGCTTGTGCTGGTTGGCCTGGGCGGTGCGGTTCTCGAGGGATCGAGGAAGACAGCTTTAATCCCCGGGTGCCTGAGCAAGAACCGCCTCTCCGCATCGTCCGCGACGCGTGTGATGTCGGCGGAGGTGAGTCCGTCCGCGAACTCGACCTTCGCCGCGACGACGAGCTGCTCCGGTCCCAGAACACTGGTGAACAGAAGAGGGACACTGGTGATCTCGGGCAATGACTCGAGGTCCGTACGCAGCTGAGCTTCGAGTGCGAGGCTGGCCGATCGGCCGACAAGCAGCCCGGAGTTGCTACGGGCAAGCACTGCGGCGATCCAGAGCAGGATGCCTCCGATGAGAATGGATGCGATGCCATCCCACACCTCACTCCCCGTGACGGCCGTGAGCAGGAGCCCGATCGCCGCGAGGCTCAACCCCACGAGGGCTCCGGTGTCCTCGAAAGCCACGGCTTTGAGCGTGGTGTCGGTGGTCACGCTCAGGTACCTGCTGGGCCGCATGTGCCAACGGCGCGCGTTGCGCTCTACTCGTCGCAGGCTCTGCAGCAGCGATCCCCCTTCAAGGAGGAAGGCAACCGCGAGCACGATGAACGACGGGGTGAGATCGCCCGGTTCTCCCTGCTGTCGTAGCTTCGTCTCCCCCTCAGCGAACGAGACGCCAGCGCCACCCACGAAGGTCGCAAGGGCACCTAGCAACGCCCAGAGGTAGGTCTCGCGACCGTGGCCCAGAGGATGCCGGTCGTCAGCAGCCCGACCACCCCGACGGATCGCGACGAAGAGCAGCACCTCCGTCACCGTGTCCGCGAGCGAGTGCGCCGCTTCGGACAGCATCACCGCCGATCCACTCGTCAGTGCTCCCACGAGCTTTGCAGCCGAGACGGCGAGGTTGGCGCCACCGGCGACGAGGATCGTGACAGTGCTGGCGGGCTCGACCTCTGACTGACGCGCGCTGTCAGGTGTGCTGTGGGTCAATGGAGTAGATCCAGCTGTCTCGCAGCCGCCGTTCTCCTGACCTCCGCTGCCCGAACGATGGTGACCGGGCACGGCGCCCTCTCCGAGACGGAGACCGAGGTGGAGCCGAGCAGGAGGCTCTGCAGCGTGGGGCGGCCTCGGGACCCCATGACCAGAAGGTCCGCGGGGTCCAACAAGCTCAGCAGCGCGTCGCTAGCATTTCCCGACGGGAAGTGCGGGCGAACTTCGAGGTCGTCACCGCCGGCCGCTGCTATCAGTCGCTGAACGGCGTCGTCCGCCCTTCCATGCCAGTCCAGGCTCGCGGGCAGCTCGCCGGCGTCCGAGGACACGATCACGGGGCTGAGCGAGCACTCCCATTCTCGAGCTTGGCCGACTGCCCAGACGAGGGCGGACAAGGAGCACGGCGACCCGTCGAGTGCAACGAGTACCCGGCTGGTGAGCCATCTGTCGTGCTGGATCCACGTCTGGTTCGGGACGAGCGTGACCGGCGCGACGGAGCGCCGTACACACGCGTTGCTGACCGAGCCAAGTGCGGCCCGTTCGATCACGCCGTGGCCTCGGCTGCCGACGACGAGCAAGGACGCCTTCTGCGCGAACCTCAACAGTGCTGAGGTCGGATCGGACTCCAGGACCGTGACGCGGCACCGCACAGCTCCGCTGCAGTTGACCCGCGCTCTCGAGCGGGCCACAGCTGCCTCGGCGAGGCGTTGCTGGTGAGGGTGGTCGTCGCGGTAAGCATCGATTGAGGTCTCGTAGGTGCGGACCACCAGGAGCGGCAGCTCTCGGCGACGCGCCTCCTCCAAGGCGAAGTCGAGAGCGGGCTCACGATCTGATCGTGCTTCGATGCCGACGACGATTCCGTGGCAGTAGTCGTCAGGCGGGTCAGGGTTCATGAGTGGTTCTCCTCGAGAACGAGCTGCGAATGCAGCCTGCACATCGTGGCCGCTCAGGCACCGAGCCCGGCAGGGCAGAAGGTCCTGACCTTCCCGCCACCCGAGAACGGAGGGACGCACGTCGGCGTCGACGGCCTCAGGATTCCAGCGCCCCGCTGCTCACCGGGGTCGACCGTGAGGGAGCATCTCTCACGGACGACTGAAGACGCCTTGAAGCGTCTGGCGATTGGCATCGCCCGCACTGATGACGACCTCGTCGCCGGCCTGCAGGGTGGATGTGCCTCGGACGTGCACCAGCGTCTGGTCGCGCACGACAAGGTTCACCCACACATGGTCGCCCTCCGCCCGGTCGGCCACGGCGTCGACGGTCGAACCGTCGGCGAACGAGCCACGCTCGACGACGAGCCGGAGCACATTCTCCGGCTCGTCCGCCAGCCTCACTCCCAAGGCAAACGGCTGCGGTGCCACCTCATGCATCGGCACTCTCAGTGCGTCGGCGACGGTGGGGACGAGACCGCCCTGCAGCACGACGGAGAGCACGACGACGATGACCACGACCCCGTAGAGCCGCTCGGCGGACGGGACGCCGGCGTGCAGGATGAGGAAGCCCAGCAGGATCGGGACGGCACCCTTCAGGCCGGCGAACAGCACGAACAGGGTCTCGCCCCGCCCGAGCTTTGCCGGGATGAGGCAGACACCGACGAGCGCCGGGCGGATCACCATCGCCAGCAGCGCGAACAGCGCCAGGGCGGGCAGCCACACGTCGGTCCTGGCCAGGACATCGAGGTCGACGGTCAGCCCCAGCACGACGAAGGCGATGATCTCTGCCAGGCTCGCCAGAGCCCCATGGAAGCGCTCGATCTCCCGCTTGAATGGGGCCTGCTCCTCCCCCAGCACGATCCCGGCGACAAAGACGGCGAGGAACCCTGAGCCGTGCGCCAGCGTCGTCGCGCCGTACAAGACCAGCACCGCACCCAGCGTCCGGAGCGGGTACAGACCCTCGCTCGGCAGACTGACATGGCGCATCAGCCAGAGCAACGCGCGCCCACCGACGACGCCAACGACGGCACCCACACCCATCTGCAGGGCGAACTGTCCCGCGACGACAAGGGCTGCCGCTGCCCCAGCAGTCAAGGAACCGGCGGCGAGCAGGCTGACCAGCAGCGCGATGCCGACAGGGTCGTTCGCGCCGGACTCGCCTTCGAGAATGGTGCCGGACCGCCCGGCGACCTCCCGCTGTCCCAGGACGCTGAAGACCACCGCCGGATCGGTCGGTGCCAGGGCGGTGCCGACCAGCAGCGCCACGTACCAGGAAACGCCCAGCAGGATGTGCGCGGCGACCGAGACCGCGCCGGTGGTGAGGAACGTGCCCAGCACACCGACCAGCAGGACCGGTGCCGCCGAGACGCGCATCCGGTCCCAACCAATGTGCATGCCGCCGTCGAACAGGATGCAAAGCAGCGCGACCGTCACGATCCGCTCGACCAGCTTCTCATGCGGCCCCGCCCCGTCCACGACAGCCGCGTAGACCGCTGCGGCCACCAGGAAGACCGCCGGCGCAGGGACACCGAACCGCCGTGAGAGGCGGCCCGACAAGATCGCGGCCAAGCCAGCAACGCCGACGAGCAGAAGAAGCTGAAGAAGCAGAAGAAGCAGGGCGTACGAGCGAGTGTCGGACACTGGTTCCCCTCCAGGACAGGCGCAAGGGCGGCCAGCGGCGCCGACCACGACCGCATCGCCTACGCCCTCAACGAGCGCTTCACCGAACTGGGACGCAACCCCCCAGTCCCCTACTCCGAGGACCCAGGAGACCCCCCATGACCCCACCTCCTGAGTTCCCGGTCCACCCGCTCGACCAAGCGACACGACACCCTCCCCACTCGACCGAGGCTGACAGGGAGAGCCTCCGATGACCTCAACCCAGAACGCTCGTGGACAATCAGCACGGAACAACACGACCGCCACGAATGATGCCGCCGACCACCAGGCCTTGACCGACAGCATGACCGGCAACCCTGAGGCCTTCACCCGGCTGGTGGAGCGCCACGCCAGCCGCTGCCTGACCGTGGCACGGCAGGTCCTGATCGACGAGGACATGGCCCAGGAAACCGTGCAGGACGCCCACCTCGACCTGTGGCGGCACGCCACCCGCTTCGACCCGGTGCGCTCCCCCCTAGGACCCTGGCTGGTCATGCTCACCCACCGCCGGGCCGTAGACCGAGTCCGCACCGAGCAGGCACCCCCCGCCCCACCGACACCATCCCGGACCTTCCCAGCGACTACGACCTCGAAGACGAAGCACACCGAACACTGCTGGGAGAGCAGACCGGCGAGCTGCTGCTAGAGCTCCCTGAGGGGCAATGCCGATGCCTGATGCTGGCCTACTGGGGCGGGCACACCATGACCGAGATCGCAAGCTCATGGACATCCCCGTGGGCACGGTCAAGACCCGATGCCGCATGGCCCTGTGCCGCTTATGGGACCTCATGCAAAAACGAGGCCTTGATCCGCGCATCGACGGTCCGAGGCGTGCCTGGCTGAACGCGCCGTGAACCCGCCCGGAGCCGCACCCGAGACCGCCGACGACCTGGACTTGCCCGAAGCCCGAGACCTCACGACACAGCAACGCGACACCGTTGCCGAGCAACGAGACGACGCGGCAGGAGACCGGCACATGCAGGCCAACCTGCGTGACGTTGCCGCCGCTCGCCGCGACGAACTAGCCGACGAACTACTCGCCACGAACTACACCCCAGAGCACCTGCTCAGCCTCTACCGCCTCACCCAGCGCACAGCCTCGGCAGATCGCAGGATGGCCTCCGCAGAACGGCACGCCGACGCAGAAGACCGTTTCGCTGCAGCACGCGACCGGCAGCACGCTGCTGACGACCGACACGCCAGCGCCGCAGACCGCAAAGAAGCCTCGCTGGACCCGCTCACGGGTGCCTACAACCGCGCAGCAGGATTCAAGGAACTCCGCCGCGACGTGGACCGGGCACGCCGCGCACCGGCCTCCTTCACGCTGGCGTTCGTCGATGTCGACGGTCTCAAGGCCATCAACGACGCCCACGGACATGCAGCAGGCGACCGAGCCCTCACACATGTGTCCGGGCACTCCGCGCCCACCTGCGCGCCCACGACCTCATCATCCGTTTCGGAGGCGACGAGTTCCTGTGCGCTGTCGCGTCCATGGACGAAGCCGAACTCCACACCCGCCTCGCCCACGTCAGCGACGCACTCCAGCCGCCGCAGAAACGGTTGACATCACGGTCGGCTTGGCCACCCTCGGACCCGATGAGTGCGTGGACGAACTGTTCGCCCGAGCCGACGCGGCCTTCTACTCCACCCGCAAGCGGCGATAACCAGCCAGAACCCAGCAGCCCGGAGATACAGCACGCGCACTGAGGAAGTCCCCAGCACAGGCAGGAAGCCCGATCCAACCCGGCACCGTCAGGAGCAATCCATGTCCATCACCGTGCAGCACAGTCCCCTTGTCCTCCACAAGGTCCACCTCCGCATCGGAGCGTTGGATCACGTGAGCGTTTCCCAGCTACGACAGGTCCTCGCAGGCTGTCCAATTGGACCTGACGTGCACCTGCTGGTGGATCTCAGCCAGGCCGGGATGGATCACGACATGACCCTGTTCGCGCTGCTCGCCAAAAAGGCTCGCCCGCTACGAGCAACTGGAGGAGCCACGACAGCGCTCAGCACCAACAGCCGACTCGGTCATCTCCTCACCTCCATCGGCGTAACGGTGCGCACACGGCCCATCCCCCAGGCAAGGACGGGGGCGCAGCACGTCAGCGTCGGTGAGCTGATCACGGCCCCCGACCTCCGCCGAGACAGCCAGGAGGCGTGGTGCTTCAGCTGCGCATGAAGCGCACCTCCACCACCGGCCACCGGCTTCGGGTGTCGCAACCGCTTCTTCTGTTGGCCGGAATCCCCCTCCTCCTCTGCGTGGCCCTTGGCTTCGTGCAGGCGTGGCTCTGGCTCGCACTGGCGCTCCCGGCCGGCCTCGCGGCGTGGCACTCCCTCAAGAACAGGAGGACGAATGTCTGACAGTCACGCCGTCATGGACGACCTGACCATCGCACCGCGTGCGGCAGAAGCCCTACCCCTCGAGCAATCTGAACCGCGCGAAGCAGTCGTGGCCCGATGCGGGATCCAGACACCTCCATGCACCGGTGACCTCAAAGTGGGACCAATGCCTCTACTGCGTGAGGGGCGGGAGGAGAACAGTAAGACCATGAGACCACGCCTCACTCCAGCCCAGGGAACATCACGACAAGACGTTGGCGACCGGCAGCCCCGCGAGGACGTGAAGCCGCCGCCGTGGACAGGCTGTTCGCGTCAGCTCCCTCGTACCGACCACGATGCTGTGCACGGCCAGCTGGCTGTCTCGGGCGAGGCGTCGGGAGCGCTTGCGAGGACGGCCTACCTGGCGCATGCAGGGAGCGCGTCGTGATTGCCGTGGTCCTTGCGCTTATGAGCCTGGTGGTCGTGGTCGTGCTGATCGGCTATGTCGCCGTCGAGGTGATCGACCGTGCTCGCCAGGCGCACGTCCACCTGCCGCGCCGCGTCCCCCGCCCCGACCCTGCCACGCCGCTGACACCTGCAGCCTCGCGCTGGACAGCTCTCGATGATCAACAGCTCGTGCGCTTCCTGAAGGAGTCCAGCGAATGAGTCTTCCCACCCTTGCATCGGTCGCTGCGCTGGACGATCTGCCGCGGGTCCTTCACGGTGATGCGCCGGGCACGTCGACGCTCGACCCTGAGCTGCTGCGCCGGATGGATGCGTACTGGCGGGCGGCGAACTACCTGTCGGTCGGGCAGATCTACCTGTACGACAACCCGCTGTTGAAGCGTCCACTGGCTCTGAGCGATGTGAAGCCGCTGGTGGTGGGGCACTGGGGCACCACGCCTGGCCAGAACTTCCTCTACGTGCACCTGAACCGGGCGATCGTGAAGTACGACCTCGACATGTTCTACATCGCCGGCCCCGGTCATGGCGGTCCGGCGCTGGTCGGCAACACCTACCTCGAGGGGTCGTGGACCGACATCTACCCCGACGTCAGCCAGGACGAAGCGGGCTTGAAGAAGCTGTTCACGCAGTTCTCCTTCCCAGGCGGGATCTCCAGCCACGTCGCCCCCACCACCCCTGGGTCGATCCATGAGGGCGGTGAGCTCGGCTACTCGCTGAGCCACGCGTTCGGTGCGGCGTTCGACAACCCGGACCTGATCGTTGCGTGCGTGATCGGTGACGGTGAGGCCGAGACCGGTCCGCTCGCCACTGCCTGGCACTCCACGAAGTTCCTCAACCCCGTGCGGGACGGCGCCGTCCTGCCGATCCTGCACCTGAACGGCTACAAGATCAGCAACCCGACCGTGCTGGCCAGGATCGAGCACGAGGAGCTGGATGCGTTTCTGCGCGGCTGCGGCTGGGACCCCCGGTACGTCGAGGGCGATGACCCCGACGCGATGCACGAGCTGATGGCCACCGTCCTGGACGAGACCATCGAGACCATCCAGGCCCTTCAGGCCGACGCCCGCGCCAACGGCAATGCGGTCCGGCCGCGGTGGCCGATGATCGTGCTGCGCTCCCCGAAGGGCTGGACCGGACCGAAGGTCGTTGACGGGCGGAAGGTCGAGGGAACCTTCCGCGCCCACCAGGTCCCCATCCTGATCGACGAGGCCCATCCCGGTCATGTCGAGCAGCTCGACGCCTGGATGCGCAGCTACAAGCCCGAAGAGCTCTTCGACGAGACCGGGAGGCTGCTGCCGGAGCTGGCCGCCCTCGCTCCGAAGGGGGACCGCCGGATGGGATCCAACCCTCACACCAACGGCGGGCTGCTGCTGCGGAGCCTGCACATGCCCGACTTCCGGACCCATGCCGTCGATGTCCCTGCACCTGGGGCGGTGCAGGCGCACGACACCGGCGTGCTGGGTGAGTTTCTGCGCGATGTCGTCACCCTGAACGAAGAGCAGGGCAACTTCCGGATCTTCGGCCCGGACGAGACCTTGTCGAACCTGCTCGGTGCTGTCTTCGAGGTCACCGACCGGCAGTGGGAAGCCACCACCGTTGAGGGCGATGAGTTCCTGGCGCCGGCCGGGCGGGTGCTGGACTCGATGCTGTCCGAGCACCAGTGTCAGGGTTGGCTCGAGGGGTACCTGCTGACCGGTCGGCACGGGCTGTTCAACTGCTATGAGGCGTTCATCCACATCGTGGATTCGATGTTCAACCAGCACGCGAAGTGGCTCAAGGTCACCAAGGAGCTGCCTTGGCGGCGCGACATCTCCTCGTTGAACTACTTGCTGTCCTCCCATGTGTGGCAGCAGGACCACAACGGGTTCACCCACCAGGACCCGGGCTTCCTGGACCACGTCGTGAACAAGAAGGCCGACATCGTGCGGGTCTATCTGCCGCCGGATGCCAACTGCCTGCTCTCGGTCGCTGACCACTGCCTGCGCAGCCGGCACTACGTCAACGTCATCGTGGCCGGCAAGCACGCCATGCCGCAGTGGCTGACCATGGGACAAGCGGAGGTGCACTGCCGCCAGGGCATCGGGATCTGGGAGTGGGCCGGCAACGACCGCGGTGCCGAACCCGACGTCGTCCTCGCGTGCTGCGGTGACACTCCCACCCTGGAAGTGCTCGGGGCCGTGTCGATCCTGCGGGAGCACCTTCCGGAGCTGAAGATCCGGGTCGTCAACGTTGTGGACCTGATGAAGCTGCAATCGGCCAGTGAGCACCCGCACGGGCTGTCCGACGGCGACTTCGACGCGCTGTTCACGCGTGACAAGCACATCATCTTCGCCTTCCACGGATACCCCACCCTGATCCACCGGCTCACCTACCGCCGGACGAACCGGAACCTGCACGTCCGCGGCTACAACGAAGAAGGCACCATCACCACGCCCTTCGACATGCGCGTCCAGAACCGGCTGGACCGTTACCACCTCGTCCAAGACGTCATCGAACGTCTGCCGCAGCTGGGCGCGACCGCGGACTACCTCAAGCAGACGATGGCTGACAAGCTCATCGAGCACGACCTCTACATCAACAGGCACGGCCGGGACCTGCCCGAGATCCGAAACTGGGCCTGGAAGGCGCCGCAGTGACCGCGACGACTGCTCTGGCACGTGCGGGCTCGAACCCCCAGGACCACCTGTCAGGGAAGGACATCGCCCGGGCGCTGGTGGCCGGTGACAAGGGTCTGCTCGCGATCGATGAGTCGATCACCACCTGCAACAAGCGGTTCGCACGGCTCGGAATCACCCAGGACGAAGCCACCCGCCTCGCTTACCGGGGCATGATCCTGACCACACCCGGATTGCCAGAAGCGATCAACGGCGTGATCTTGTACGACGAGACGATTCGGCAGCACACCCGCGATGGGGTGCCGTTCCTGACGGTCCTCGCCGAAGCCGGCATCATCGCGGGCATCAAGGTCGACCGGGGCGCCCCGGCGATGGCCGGCCACCCGCGCGAGAAGGTGACAGAGGGGCGGGACGGACTCCGCGAACGGCTCGCCGAGTACGCCGTAATGGGTGCCCGATTCGCGAAGTGGCGAGCAGTGACGATCTCGAGCGACACCCCAGGTGCCAGCACCCCGAGTCGCGCGTGTATCGAGGCGAATGCCCATGCGCTCGCCCGGTACGCGGCGCTGTGCCAGGAGGCCGGTCTGGTGCCCATCGTGGAACCGGAAGTGCTGATGACCGGCGACCACAGCCTTTCCCGCTGCGGTGACGTCACCGAACAGGTGCTGCACGAGGTCTTCGCGCAGCTTCACACTCAGGGCGTCGAGCTGGAGGCGATGATCCTCAAGCCCAACATGATCCTGCCGGGCTCGACCTGTCCGACTCAGGAATCTGCCCAGGGCGTTGCCGAGGCCACGATCAGCTGCCTACGGCGGGTTGTCCCTGCCGCGGTGGCCGGGATCGCGTTCCTGTCCGGCGGTCAGTCCGGTGACCTCGCCTCTTGCCACCTCAACGCGATCAACACCGACCAGAGTCTGCTGCCGTGGCCGGTGGCGTTCGCGTTCGGCCGGGCGATCCAGCAGCCCGCCCTGACGATCTGGGGCGGCCAGGAGGCCAACGTTGCCGACGCCCAGAGCGCTCTGCTCCAGCGCGCGGCCGCCAATCAGAAGGCACGTCGCGGCGGATACCTCCGATCCCTGTCGACGCATCGCGCCTGACCGTCGGACGAGCCAAACCCCAACAACCAGCTGCCACTCCTACTGACCAGGCGAAGCCCCTCATGAGCACTGACACGAAGAAGGGCCCCGCAGACCCGGCGGTCTCCTCCGATCCGAAGCACAACCTGAAGTCCCTCCCCATGGCCGAGGTCCAGAAGCAGCTCGGGAGCACCCCGGCTGGCCTGACCCAGGCCGAGGCGACGAAACGACTGGCTCAGTACGGGCCCAACGAGATCGCCGAGCACAAGACAAACCCGCTGCTGAAGTTCCTGAGCTACTTCTGGGGCCCCATCCCCTGGATGATCGAAGTAGCGGTGGTCCTGTCGGGTGCTGTGGGGCACTGGCCGGACTTCTTCATCATCCTGGTGCTGCTCATCGCCAACGGCATTGTCAGCTACACCGAGGAACGCCAGGCTGGCAACGCCATCGACGCGCTCAAGGACAAGCTCGCCACCACCGCCCGCGTCAAGCGGGACGGCACCTGGATCACACCGGCAGCCCGGGAACTGGTGCCCGGCGACGTGATCCGGCTACGGCTTGGCGACATCGTCCCCGCCGACGCCCGGCTGCTCGACGGCGACGAGATCGAACTCGACCAGTCCGCCCTCACCGGAGAGTCACTACCCGCCACCTGCGGACCCGGTGCCTCAGTGTTCTCCGGATCGATCGTCCGCCACGGCGAGATCGGCGCCCTGGTCTACGCCACCGGCACCCGCACCTACTTCGGCAAGACCGCCGAGCTGGTCCAGGACGCCCACACCGTCAGCCACTTCCAAAAGGCCGTGCTGCAGATCGGGAACTACCTCATCGCCCTCGCGGTCGCGCTGGTGTCCGTGATCGTGGCGGTCTCGATCCTGCGTGGCGACCCGATCCTCACCACGCTGCAGTTCGCGCTCGTTCTGACAGTCGCCGCCATCCCGGTCGCGATGCCCACGGTGCTGTCGGTGACTATGGCTGTCGGCGCCCGATTATTGGCCAAGAAGAAGGCCATCGTCAGTAAGCTCGTCGCCATCGAGGAGCTCGCCGGCGTCGACATCCTGTGCGCGGACAAGACCGGCACCCTGACGCAGAACTCCCTCACCCTCGGCGACCCCTACAGCGTTCAAGGGACCACTGCCGCGGACGTGATCCTCGCCGGCGCGCTCGCCTCCCGCGCCAACAACGACGACCCCATCGACCTCGCCGTCCTCGGCGGGCTGAAAGACCCCAAGGACCTGCACGGCTACACCGTGACGCACTTCGAACCGTTCAACCCCGTCGACAAGCGCACCGAAGCCACCGTCATCACCACTGACGGAACTAGCTTCAAGGTCAGCAAAGGCGCCCCCCAAGTCATCCTCGCCCTCGCCCACCACGGTCCAGACGCGGCGAAGGCCAAGGCCGACGTCGACACCGCGGTGAACGACTTCGCCGCCCTCGGGTACCGGTCGTTGGGCGTGGCCCGAGCCCAGGGAAACGGCAGCTGGCATTTCCTGGGTGTGCTCCCGCTGTTCGACCCGCCCCGCGATGATGCCGCCTCGACGATCGCGACCGCGACCGCGATGGGTCTCACGGTCAAGATGGTGACCGGCGATGCTCTCGCCATCGCCAAGGAGACCGCCGCCAAGGTCGGGCTCGGCAGCAACATCCTGGATGCCGCTGGTCTCGGAGACGTGAAGAAGACCGAGACCGCCGAGGTCACCACCTCGATCGAGACCGCCGACGGTTTCGCGCAGGTCTTCCCCGAGCACAAGTACCACATCGTCGACGTCCTGCAGCAGGGCGGACACATCGTCGGGATGACCGGCGACGGCGTCAACGACGCCCCGGCGCTGAAGAAGGCCGACTGCGGAATCGCGGTCTCCGGCGCGACCGACGCCGCCCGCGCCGCGGCCGCGATCGTCCTGACGACCCCCGGACTGTCGGTGATCATCGATGCGATCAAGGAGAGCCGGAAGATCTTCCAGCGGATGAACAGCTACGCGATGTACCGGATCGCCGAGACCCTCCGGGTCCTGCTGTTCATGACCGGAGCGATCCTGGTCTTCAACTTCTACCCCGTCACCGCGATCATGATCGTGATGCTCGCGCTGCTCAACGATGGCGCGATCCTGTCCATCGCCTACGACAACGTCCACTACAAGATGCAGCCCGAAGCCTGGAACATGCGCCTGGTCCTCGGCATCAGCACCGTCCTCGGTGTGATCGGACCGATCGCCGCGTTCGGGCTGTTCTACCTCGGCGACCGCGTCTTCTACCTCGGACACCCACGGCTGCAGACCATGATGTACCTGCTGCTGTCCGTCGCCGGACACCTCACCATCTTCCTCACCCGCACCCGCGGCCCGTTATGGTCCATCCGACCCGCCCGCATCCTGCTTCTCGCGGTCCTTGGCACCCAGGCCGTCGCGACCCTCATCGCCGTCTACGGCCTGTTCATGCACCCGCTCGGCTGGGGCTGGGCCGCGTTCGTCTGGGCATACGCCCTGCTCTGGGCCGTGGTCAGCGACCGCATCAAGCTGCTCGCCTACCGCGTCCTGGACGCCGGCTCGTCGACCACCTCGGAGTCCGCAGCAACCCCCACAGCCAACGCCCCGATCAGCTCCATGGCCTTCCACACCGACACCGATCCCCGCGACCTGGTGTTCCACGACAACGACGAGTGCCCCTACGGCCTGGAGATCAAGAAGCACCACAACGACCAGCCCGGCACCGCCCACCGCCGCAGGTGCGACTGGTGCACCGAGCACGATCAGCCCTTGGCGGTCCAACGGTGACCGGCCCCCGCCGCGGCTGGACGACAGTCACCAGACGACCATGAGGTTGATCATCGTCCGCCACGGTGAGACCGAATGGACCCTGTCCGGTCGCTACGCCGGCAACACAGACATCCCGCTGACCTCTTACGGACGACAGGAAGCCGGCTCGCTGCCTCCGCTGCTCGAGCACGTCCTCGACGGACAGCGGCCGCTCGTGGTGTCCAGCCCCCGCCAACGCGCCACCGACACCGCCGTCCTCGCGCTACCGGACAGCGAACCGCTCTTCGACCCTCTGCTCGCTGAGTACGACTACGGCAGCTACGAGGGCCTGACCAGCGACCAGATCCGCCAGCAGGCCCCGGGATGGGACATCTGGCGCGACGGGTGCCCGCACCCCGAGTCCACGGCCGAGGTCGGCACGCGAGCCGACGTGTTCCTGCGCACGATGGTCGACCCGCACATCGGTCCGGTCATGGTCGTTACGCACGGGCACTTCTCCCGCATCCTCGCTGCCCGGGCACTGCGGCTCGACCCCGAGTGCGGGCGGCTGTTCGCCAGCGTGCCCGCGTCGGTCTCGCTGATCGAGGACCACCACGGTCAACGCTGCCTCGGGCTGTGGAACGCCGATGCCTCCCTGCTCGATCGAGGGCAACACTCGGCCGGAAGCCAACACGGAGTGCTGCTGTCGGCCGGGAACCGGTTGCCATGACCAGGCGACCCAAGCTCTTCGCGACCTGGAAGAACCAGGTGAGCCTGGCGCAATCCCTCGCCCTCGCGGCCGTGGCCGTTCGCGCCGCTGCCCAGACCGAGGGGCTGTTCGAGTTGTCGGTGTGCCCGTCCATGACCGCGCTGGCACCGGTGGCAGCACTGGTCGCCACGAATCAGACAGCCAATGGTGGCAAGGTTGCGGTCCCCGCGCAGAACATGGGCCGGGACGACAGGCACAGCCTGACCGGCGAGACATCAGCCACCGACCTGACGGCACTCGGCTGCCGCTATGTGATCGTCGGCCACTCCGAGCGGCGCCTCTACCTCGGCGAGACCGACGACATGATCGCGCGG
>JAYTHM010000337.1:0-4519 GCA_043732645.1 Frankiales bacterium | reverse complement strand
ACCATCCGCGCATTAAGGGCATCATCACCGCTCTGCACCAGGTCCTCGACAAGCCGCAGGTGCGCCTGCTCGGAAACGTGGAGTACGGCGTCGACCTCAAGCTCGATGACCTCCAGCGCTTCTACGACGCCGTGGTGTTCACGACCGGAGCCGAGAAGGACCGCGACCTCGACATCCCCGGCATCGACCTGCCCGGTTCCTACGGAGGCGCGGACTTCGTGTCGTGGTTCGACGGCCACCCGGAGGTGCCGCGCGAGTGGCCATTGACGGCGCGCAGCATCGCCGTCATCGGTGCCGGAAACGTCGGCCTGGACGTCTCCCGCATGCTGTCCAAGACGGCCGACGAGCTGCTCGTCACCGAAATCCCTGCCAACGTTTACGACGGCCTCAAGGCCAGCCCGGTCGAGCAGGTGCACGTCTTTGCCCGTCGCGGCCCGGCCCAGGCGAAGTTCACGCCGCTTGAGCTGCGCGAGCTCGACCACAGCCCCAACGTCGAGGTCATCGTCGCCCCCGAGGACATCGAGTACGACGACGGCTCCATCGCCGCGATCAACTCCGACAACCACACCAAGCTCGTGGTCCGCGAGATAGAGCGCTACGCGCTGCGCACCGCCGAGCACGGCCTCGGCTCACGTCCCCGCAAGCTGTTCCTGCACTTCTTCGAGAGCCCGGTCGAGGTCACCGGTGATGGGAAGGTCGAGGGCTTCCGGACCGAACGGACCGAGCTCACCGGTGACGGCAACGTCCGCGGTACCGGGGTCTTTCGTGACTGGCCCGTCCAGGCCGTCTACCGGTGCGTGGGCTACCGGTCTGCCGAGCTGCCCGGGCTGCCCTGGGATGCCCGCAACCACGTCGTACCGCATGCGGCTGGTCGGGTCTTAGACATCGACGGCAACCTCGTACCCGGGCTGTACGTCAACGGCTGGGTCAAGCGTGGTCCGGTCGGACTGATCGGCCACACCAAGGGTGACGCGATCGAGACGGTCCGCTCCCTGATGGAGGACCTCGACGGTGGACCGGTTGCGGCCGAGCCGGACGAGGCGGCCGTGACGGACTTCCTGGAGTCGCGCGGGGTCGCCTTTACCACTTGGGACGGGTGGTACCGGCTCGACGCCCACGAGCGGTCCCTGGGCGAGGCCTACGGCGAGGTCGCCGGTAAGGACGGGACCGTCGCGGCGCGGGCCCGCGTGAAAGTCGTCGACAAGGCCGTCATGACGGCGGTTTCGCGCGCCACCTGAAGATCTATCAGGAAGGCGTCAGGCGTACTGCGGCATCGTGGCGAAGGTGCTTCACAACGTCATCTTCGCCTTCGCCCGGCTCGTCGGGAGTGCGTCGCGGCTGGCCCGGCGCGGTGCCGGGCTGACCTTGCCGGGACGGATTGCCCTGCTCCTGAGTCCGTCGGCGCTCCGACGGCTGTCGCGCAGCCGCCCGGTGATCCTGGTGTCTGGTACGAACGGCAAGACGACGACCACCCGGTTGCTCACAGCCGCCCTCGGATTCCTCGGGCCTGTCGTGAGCAATGGCAGCGGCTCCAACCTGGAGGCCGGCCTCGTGAGCGCGCTGCTCGGTACACCCGCGAGCCGCGCCGCGGTGCTGGAGGTCGACGAGGTGGTTCTCCCCAGCGCCCTGGCCTCCTGCCGGCCGGTGGCCGTGGTCCTGCTCAACCTCAGCCGTGACCAGCTCGACCGGACCAGTGAGGTCTCCTTCCATGTTGCGCGCTGGCGGGTCGCCCTCGGGGCGTACGACGGGCCGGTAGTGGCCAACGCCGACGACCCGCTCGTCGTCGCCGCCGTGCGCGGTGGCCGCCCCAGCGAGGATCACGTCGTCTGGGTCGCCGCCGGCCAGACCTGGTGGGGTGACGTCCCGCTCTGCCCTGCGTGCGGTGCGTCCTGGCAGGTGCCTGAAGGCCCCTGGTCCTGCGCCGGCTGCGGCGCCCAGCGGCCCGAGCCGGCGTGGTCGCTGGTGGGAGACGCTTTGCTGTCCCGGTCGGGCGAGCGCGCCGAGCTGAGCCTGGCGCTCCCTGGCCGAGCGAGTGCCGCGAATGCCGCCATGGCGGCCGCCGCGGCTCACCTGCGGGCAGTACCGGTGGAGGCAGCGCTGGAGCGGATGCGGTCGGTGACCGATGTGGAGGGTCGCTACCTGAGCTCACAGCAGGGCGAGCACGACTTGCGGCTGCTGCTGGCCAAGAACCCAGCCGGCTGGCTGGAGGCCCTCTCGGAGCTGGCCCTCGTCGAGGACCCTGTGGTGATCGCGTTGAACGCCCGCGCCGCGGACGGGACCGACCCGTCCTGGCTGTGGGACGTCCCTTTCGAGCGGTTGCGCGGACGGCGCGTCGTGGTCACCGGCGAGCGGGCGGTTGACGTCTCCGTCCGGCTCTTCTACGCAGAGGTCCCCCACACCGTGCACCCCGACCTCGCGACGTGCGTCGAGGCGCTGCCCTCGGGAGCCTGCTCGGTGGTGGCCAACTACACGGCGTTCGTGCAGGCCCGCGCCACCCTGGCCAGGGGGATCGCGTGAGCACCGGCTTGTGGCTGCTGCTGGGTGTGGCATGGACCACGTTCGCGGTCGCCCTGACGGTACGGCTGCTCTGGCCCGCGGGAGGCCGCCGCAGCTCACGGCACGCGCGCGACGCCCAGCGCGTGATGGCGCACTGGCAGCCCCCGTCCGACGGGACGCGATGACGCCCTCCCGGATCCGCATTGTGTCGGTACTTCCTGGTCTGCTCGGTACCTACGGTGACGGTGGCAACGTGCTCGTTCTTGAGCGCCGTCTGGCGTGGCGAGGTGTCGCCGTGGAGGTCGTGACGACAACTGTCGACGACCCGTTGCCGGTCGAGGGCGACCTCTACGTGCTCGGAGGAGGAGAAGACGAGGCGCAGGTCCTGGCCCTCGAGCTGCTGCGTGGGCCTGGCCTCGCGGCCGTCGTGGACCGTGGCACGCCGGTACTGGCCGTCTGCGCTGGGCTGCAGCTGCTCGGCGCGAGCCTGCTGGGGGGCGATGGGACCGTCCAACCGGGGCTGGGTGTGCTCGACCTGAGCACCGGGCGGCTGGAGCGGCGCGCCGTCGGCGAGGTCATCGCGCGGCCGGGCCTGGGCCTGCCCCGGCTGACCGGGTTCGCCAACCATGGTGGCGCCACCGTGCTTGGCCCGGCTGCCCGGCCTCTTGCGCACGTGCTCTCCGGGCCGGGCAACGCCGGCGACGCCGACCCCGACGAAGGCGTGCTGCAGGGATCGGTCGTCGGCACCTACCTGCACGGCCCGGTGCTGGCCCGTAACCCCGCGCTGGCCGACCTGCTGCTCACCCGGGCTCACGGCGGCCCGCTGTCCGCCCTGCCCGAGGGGCCACCGGAGGCTCTGCACGCCGAGCGGCTCGCCGACCGCTAGCCGTGCGGGAGGGTGACGACGAAGTGCCCTCCTGTTCCGGCGGTCTCGCAGTGAACCTCGCCGCCGGCAGCTCGCGCGAGCCGACGCGCCAGGGGTAGCCCGAGGCCGGCTCCCTGGTGACCGTCGTCGACCGCGTCGCGGTAGCCGGGCTCAAAGACCCTCCCCGGCTCGCTGACGCCCCGGCCGTCGTCGACGACGTCGACGCGGACAGCCGGCGGCTTCTGCGACATCCGCACCTGGACCCCGGTGTGGGCATAGCGCACCGCGTTGTCCAGCAGGGGTCCGAGGACGCGTTCCAGGACCGCCGCCTCGACGCCGGCCACGACGGCTTCGCCCTCGACCGACAACGGGACGCGCGTGGTACCCAGGGCGTCGACCACCTCGTTGACGACGCTCCGGACGTCGCTGCTGCCCCGGCTCGGGGAGCTCTCCGCTCGCGCCGCCGTCAGCAGCGTCTCGAGGATCCGCTCCATCCGGCGCGCGCTGGTCGCGACCGACCCCATCGCGCGTACGGCGTCCTCGGGACTGCGCTGGCGGGTCACGAACAGCTCGGTCTCCGCCACGATGCCGGCCAGCGGCGTCCGCAGCTCGTGGGAGATCTCGGCCGACAGGTCCTGCTCGCGGCGGAGCACGGCGGACAACCTGTCGAGCAGGTCGTCGAGGGTCTCGGCCAGCTCGGAGAGCTCGCCGGGCCGGTCATCCTCGCCGAAGCGGTGCGCGGTCCCCTCGTTGGACCAGGCCCCGGCCTGCCGGGTCATCTCGGCGACCGGCGCGAGGGCCCGCTGGATGACCCTGCGCGTGAGGACGTAGACGAAGCCCAGCAGCAGCAGGCCGAGCAGGACGGAGGCCACCAGGGTGTTGCGGGTGCTGCGCTGGTAGGCCTCGAGCGAGATCACGGCCACCACCGTGGCGACCTGCCGGCCGCCGTACCGGACGCCCAGGGAGTAGAGCTCCACCGCTTGCGGCTCGTCTTGCCGGACGACCTGGTCATGGGTACCGGCGAGGCTCTGCGCCAGCCCCTGCAGGGACGCCGACCCAGGGGTCCGCTCGATGGCGGTGCCACCGGCGAAGATCCAGATGCCGCTGTCGACGGCTGCCTCACCACCTGCGTCCACCAGCACCACAGTCCCGTCGGAG
>JAYTHM010000336.1:0-4521 GCA_043732645.1 Frankiales bacterium | reverse complement strand
GGCAGAACGTCCACGCCTACCCGTCGGGCGGCGGCGGCGACGAGGTGGCCAACACCAACCTCGGGCCGTCCTTCGGGCTGATCGTGGCCGCGGCCCTGCTCGTCGACTACGTCCTGATCGTCGCGGTGTCCGCGTCGGCCGGCATCGCCAACCTGGGGTCGACAGACGCCTTCAGCTTCGTCGCGGGGCATCAAGCGGTGGCGACCCTGATCGTCGTCGGCGTCATCGTTGTGCTCAACCTGCGTGGCATCCGGGAGAGCGGTACGGCGTTCGCGATCCCGACCTACGTGTTCATGGTCGCGATCATCGGGATGGTCGGCTTCGGCGTCTACCGGATCGCCAGCGGCCACGAGGTGGTCGCGACGTCGGCAAAGTACGCCATCACGCCCGAGGGCGGCTTCACCAACCTCGGGACCGCTGCCGTGGTCCTGCTGGGGGCCGGCGCGTTCGCCTCGGGCTGTACCGCGCTCACCGGCGTCGAGGCGATCAGCAACGGCGTACCCGCCTTTTTGAAGCCCAAGAGCAAGAACGCCGCGACGACGCTGACGGTGCTGGGCGTGCTGGCCGTCACGATGTTCCTCGGCGTGACCTACCTGGCGATCCACGCGAAGGTCCCCGTCACCGAGAGCAGCGCGCAGCTCGTCGGCTATGGCGCCGACAAGCTGCAGCCCACCGTTATCGCGCAGATCGGCGAGGCCGTGTTCGGCTCGAACACCTCACCGCTGTTTTACTTCGTGCAACTCGTGACGGCCCTGATTCTGGTGCTCGCGGCGAACACCGCGTTCAACGGCTTCCCGGTACTCGCGTCGATCCTTGCCGAGGATCGCTACCTGCCCCGCCAGCTCCACACGCGCGGCGACCGCTTCGTCTTCAGCAACGGGATCCTCATCCTGGCGGCCTTTGCCGGCGTGCTGATCTACGCCTTCAACGCCAACCCCACCAGGCTGATCCAGCTCTACATCGTGGGTGTTTTCGTGTCGTTCACGCTGTCGCAGACCGGAAGGGTCCGGCACTGGAACCGCCAGCTGGTAGGTGTGTCGGACCGGCGCGAGCGGCGCGTCATGCACCGCAAGCGAGTCATCAACTTCGTCGCCGGGATCACCACCGGCCTTGTGCTGATCGTCGTGCTGGTCTTCAAGTTCACCCACGGCGCCTGGATCGCGGTCGTCGCGATGACGGTCTTCTGGTTCCTCATGAAGGGCATCAACCGGCACTACACCAACGCTGCCCGCGAACTCGCGCCCGACGACGAGCCGATGGCGCTGCCCTCGCGCAACCACGCCGCCGCCCTAGTCTTAAAGGTTCACAACCCCACCCTGCGGGCACTGTCGTACGCCAAGGCGACCCGCCCACACGATCTCACCGCTCTCACCATCTCGGTCGACCCGGGGGACACGCAGACGCTGCAGGACGCGTGGGACCAACGAGGCCTCGACGTACCGCTGACGGTGGTGCACTCGCCGTACCGCGAGATCACCCGGCCGGTCCTTGACTACGTCAAGCGGATCCGCCTGGGCTCCCCGCGTGACCTCGTCACGGTGTTCATCCCCGAGTACGTCGTCGGGCATTGGTGGGAGCAGCTGCTCCACAACCAGAGCGCTCTGCGGCTCAAGAGTCGGCTGCTGGACCAGCCACGTGTCATGGTGACCTCCGTGCCCTACCAGCTGGCGTCCTCGGACCTGCGTCGTGACGACGATGCTCGCGCGGCGGGCTTCCGCAAGCCGCCCCCCCGCGAGTGATCCTCACCGTCGGGGCCGTCGCCGCGGGCGGTGCCTGCGTGGCCCGTGACCCCGAGGGGCGGGTCGTGTTCGTCCGGCACGCGCTGCCCGGGGAGACCGTCCGGGTTGTCGTCACGTCGTCGGGCTCGACGTTCCTGCGGGCCGACGCCGTCGAGGTCCTGTCCGCCTCCCCGGACCGGGTCACGCCCGCCTGTCCTTTCGCCGGACCCGGCCGCTGCGGTGGGTGCGACTGGCAGCACGCGTCGGCGTCCGCGCAGCTCGCCTTCAAGACGTCCCTGGTGCAGGAGCAGCTGTCGCGGGTGGGCGGCTTCTGGTGGGACGGCGCCGTGGAGGCCGTCGAGCCGCTCCTGGGCTGGCGCACCCGGGTCCAATGGGCGGTCTCCGCTGCCGGTGTCCCCGGGCTGCACCGGCACCGCTCTAAGGACCTCGAGCTGGTCTCGTCCTGCGCCATCGCCGCCCCCGGGGTCCACGCCGCGTTGGGGCTGGACTGGTCGGGCTCACGGACGGTGGAGGCCTTCTCGGTGGCAGGCCAGACTGTGCTGTCCGTCGACGGCCGGCCCCGGTCGCTGCCGTCGACGGGTCCGGCCGGGTTGGTCGTCGACGGGCGCCCCGTACGTGTCCCGCACGGGGTGCGCCTGCCGGTCCTCGGTCGGTTCTTTGAGGTCTCCGGTGGCCGGTTCTGGCAGGTGCATACGCAGGCTGCCGTCGTACTCGCCTCTGCTGTGCTGTGCGGGCTGTCGCCCGCGGCCGGAGAGTCGGTGCTGGACCTCTTCGCGGGCGTGGGGCTATTTGCGTCGCTGCTGGGGGAGGCCGTCGGGCCGACCGGATCCGTGGTGGCCGTCGAGGGTGACGCGCGGGCCTGCGCCGACGCGGCCCGCAACACCGCGGACCAGTCGTGGGTGTCGGTGCGCACCTCCCTGGTGGAGGCCGGGTGGGTCGCCGGCCAGCGGCCTGACCTGGTCGTGTTGGACCCCCCGCGGGCTGGTGCCGGCCTCGAGCTGTCAGCCACCCTTGCCGGCCGGCGGCCCCGTGCGCTGGCCTACGTGGCGTGCGACTCGGCGACCTTCGCGCGGGACCTGCGCGTGTTCCTCGACGCGGGCTGGGCGGTCGACTCCCTGCGCGCGTTCGACCTCTACCCCCAGACCGAACACGTCGAGCTGGTGTCCGTCCTCACCCCACCCTCCTTGCCCTGATCGTCCGTCGAACGCGGCCGCGGCGTCTTCTTCAAATCGGTGCGTCATCGTGTGCCCCGGGGGTCCTACCCCCGCCGATCATGAAACAGCGCCTCGTGGTCACGATTTTTCCCTTAGCCCTCGCCCTGGGCTGCAGCGGCAGTCCGAGCGCACCTGTGGCTGCGCCCTCGTTGACCGCCTCCACCCCCGCCACCCCGTCTGCCCCGTCCTCGACGGGGCCGAGCGCGTCGCCTGCCCCCTCGGTGCTGGCCTCCTGCTCGCCGCCAGCGTTCACCGCAACAACGGCCCTCAAGACCCAGTCGCCTACCGGCGGTCAGCTCGGCATGATGTCCGTCGCCGCCGGACTGCACCCCTGCTAGGACCGCGTCGTGTTCACCCTGGGTGGCCCGGTAGCGGACAAGCCGGGCTGGCGGGTGGAGTACGTCGCGACCCCGACCTCAGACGGCTCCGGTAACCCGGTCGCGGTCATCGGCTCGGCCTTCTTGAGGGTGATCGTCACCAACGTCGGCATCCCGCCGGACACCGGGGTGCCCGACCCCAGCCCCAAGCAGATCTCGCTGACGAGCACGCAGGTGGTGCGCCAGGTCGTCCTGGACACTGCCATCGAGGGGCAGTACACGTCGTTCATCGGTCTGACGGGCAGTCGGCCGTTCCGCGTCTTCCGCCTCAGCAGCCCAGCCCGCGTGGTCGTGGACATACGCCACAGCTGATACGAAGACCTGCTTGTCAAGGGGGCAGCGCTGATCTCGTCGCTCGCGTTTGGTGCGGGCGTCGTGGTTCGTGTTGTGGGACCGGCCGGTATCAGCGGTGGCGTGCGGGTCAGGGCGACGCGCGGTCAGATTGATATGCGCGGGTTGGTTACCGCAGGACGGGCTGTTCGGCTGGAGCGTCCGCTGGTCTAGAAATCGAGCGTGGCCTAGGAATCCCAGGTTGCTGATAGTTATATCGCGGGTCGCTCCACGCGCTGCCGCCATCGTGGTGCCGGCCGGCCGGCTTGTGGGTGGCAGGGCGTCCTAGGGGCGTCCTGCTGGGCGGGCTGGGTCTTCGATCGTGGCTAGTGACTCCCACCAGCCGGCGAGCTCGCGGGCGACGGTGACGTTCGCGATGACGGTGCGCTTGTGGTGCTCGTCGAAGCGCTTCCACCGGTCGTTGAGGCGTTGGTTGCCGGCGTGCCCGCAGGCCCTGGCCGCGGCGGGGGCCAGGTCCCAGCGCTCGAGCATCGTCTTGGTCGTTCGGTAGGGCCGCCGGTGGTGCCAGCCGGCCCCGACGAGCAGCCGGCGGGCGTGGGTGTTGCCGGTCTTGGTGATCGAGCCCTGGCGGCGCCCTTCGCCGCTGGAGGCCTCGGTCGGGACCAGCCCGAGGTAGGCGCCGATGGTGTTGCCGCTGAACCGGGTCCAGTCCCCGACCTCGACGGCGAGGGAGAACGCCGTCAGAGTCGACACCCCGCGCAGGCACTGCAGCCGGGACACGACGGGCCACCACTGCCCTTGGTGGGCCATCTCGATGATCGCCTTGTCCAGCCGGTCGTGGCGTGACTGCGCCAGCAGCACCGTCTCCAACGTCGTGTCGTAGGCGGCATGCAGCCCTGC
>JAYTHM010000335.1:0-4546 GCA_043732645.1 Frankiales bacterium | reverse complement strand
CCCCCGTCGCGGACGTGGCCACCGTGATCACCCTGCTCGAGGTGTACGACGTCACGGTCGTCGCCGGTGGCGCGCAGCGTCCGGACTCCGTTGCTGCGGGGCTCGCGGTCCTACCTGCGGACGTCGATCTCGTGCTCGTACACGACGCGGCCCGAGCCTTGGTCCCGGTCAGCGTGGTCGAGAGCGTCATCGCCGCCCTGCGGGCGGGAGCCCGCGCCGTCATACCCGTCGTGGCTGTGGCCGACACCGTCAAGCGGGTCAGCGCAGCCGGCACGGTGGTCGGCACCGTGCCGCGGGCCGATCTGCGGGCCGTGCAGACCCCCCAGGGCTTCGCCCGGGACGTGCTCGAGGCCGCGCACGCGCCACGGGGAGCCCGGCGGACCAGCCACACCGACGAGAGCTACACCGACGAGAGCGACACCGACGAGAGCTACACCAACGACGGCCACACCGACGACGCCGGGATGGCGGAGGCTGCCGGCGTGACTGTCGACACCGTGCCCGGCGCTCCGGAGGCCTTCAAGGTGACCACCCCGTTCGACCTGGCCGTGGCCGAGGCCGTGCTCGCCCGCGGCAGCGATCATGGTGACTTTGCACTTCCCCGGGTGGGGGTGGGCACCGACGTGCACCCTGTCGAGACCGGCCGACCCTGCTGGGTTGCGGGGCTGCTGTGGGCCGACGAGGACGGTTGCGCCGGCCACTCCGATGGTGACGTGGCTGCGCACGCGGCCTGCGACGCGCTGCTGTCCGCGGCCGGGCTCGGGGACATCGGGGCCGTCTTCGGCACCGACCGTCCCGAGTGGGCCGGCGCCTCCGGCGCGACGTTGCTGGGGGAGGTGTCCCGGTTGCTCGCCGCCAACGGCTGGGTGATCGGCAACGTGGCGGTGCAGGTCATCGGCAACCGGCCGCGGATAGGGCCTCGGAGGGCTGAGGCGCAGACCGTTCTGAGCGCCGCCCTGGGTGCTCCGGTGAGCGTCAGTGCCACCACGACTGACGAGCTCGGCCTGACCGGTCGGGGCGAGGGCCGGGCGGCCGTGGCCACCGCGCTGGTGGCCCGCGCCCCGTAGTCTGTAGCGGTGACACCCGCCCTTCGCCTCTACGACACGAGGTCCCGCACCGTCCAGCCGCTCGCCCAGCAGCGCGAGGGACACGTCGGGATCTATGTCTGTGGGCCGACCGTCCAGGCCGAGCCGCACGTCGGACACCTGCGCAGCGCGGTCGCCCTCGACGTCCTGCGGCGCTGGCTGCTCGAGCGCGGCGAGGATGTCACCTTCGTCCGCAACGTCACCGACGTCGACGACAAGATCATCCACGACGCTGCACACGACGACGAGCCCTGGTGGGCGCTGTCGACGCGGATGGCGCGTGCTTTCACGCAGGCCTACGACGCGGTGCAGGTGCTGCCGCCGACAGTCGAGCCGCGGGTCACTGGCCACCTTCCGCAGATCGTCGCCCTGATCTGCGACCTGGTCGCAAGGGGCACTGCCTACGAGAGCGGGGGCGACGTCTACCTCACCGTCAAGGCGGTCCCGTCGTACGGCGAGATCTCGGGCCAGAAGCCCGACCAGTTGCGGCAAAGCGACAAGGCCGTCGCCCACGGGCACACCGGCACCAAGCGCGACCCACTCGACTTCGCCCTGTGGAAGGCCGCCAAGGAGGGCGAGCCGAGCTGGATCTCGCCCTGGGGCCCGGGCCGGCCCGGCTGGCACATCGAGTGCTCGGCGATGGCGGTGGAGTACCTCGGCACCAGCTTTGACCTGCACGCCGGCGGGCTCGACCTGGTCTTCCCGCACCACGAGAACGAGGCGGCCCAGTCCACCGCGGCCGGCCACCCCTTCGCGCAGCACTGGCTGCACCATGGTCTGGTGACCGCCAAGGGTGGTGAGAAGATGAGCAAAAGCCTCGGCAACAGCGTGACGGTTGCCGACGCTCTGGAGGCCGTTCCACCGGTGGTGCTCCGCTACGCCCTCGGCGCTGCCCACTACCGCTCCACCATCGAGTGGTCCGACCAAGTCGGCGCTGAGGCTGCCGCTGCCTATGCCCGCATCGAGACCTTCGTCCGCAACGCCACCGACGTCGTCGGGCAGACCCCTGTCGACCTCGCGCTCAGCGCGGCCTCGTGGTCCGAGTTTTCCGCGGCACTCGACGATGATCTGGGCGTCCCACAGGCCCTCGCGGTGCTGCACGGTGGCGTCCGCGCCGGCAACGCCCTGCTCGCCGCACGCGAGCTCCCGGCGCTGGCCGCAACCCTGTCCGTCGTACGCCGGATGCTCGGCGTCCTGTGCTTGGACCCGCTCACCGACTGGCCAACGGCCGGGTCGGGTGAGCTGACGGCCGTCGTCGACGCGCTCGTCCAGCTCGCCGTCGAGGCGCGCGCCCAGGCACGTGAACGCAAGGACTGGGCGCAGGCGGACGCACTGCGCGACCGTCTGGCCTCCTCGGGCGTCGTCTTGGAGGACACGGCCGACGGCGTCCGCTGGCGGCTCTCATGAGAATCAAGCCGGTACCAGAGATCGAGACACCATGACCGGAACTGGACGAGGGAAGCCAACCGTCGCCAAGGGTGGGCAGGGTGGCCGAGGAGCCAAACCAGGCTCCCACCGCAAGGGTGCCGCGCTCGGCTCCGGTGGCCAAGGCAAGCAGCAGCTCGAGGGCAAGAAGCCGACTCCCAAGGCCGAGTTGCGTAAGGGCCACCCGAAAGCGCGCGCGGCCGCCGCCGCTGCCAAACGAGCAGATTCGGGTGCGACCAGGCGCGCAGAGTCGGGCGCGACCAGGCGAGCAGAGTCGGGTGCGCCCGCCGGTCGAGGCCGCAGCACGGCAGCCCGCAGCCCGGGTGCCCCGTCGAGCCGCGGCCTACCGAAGGCCTCGGGGATCGCCCGCAAGGCCAGCCCGGACGCCCCTGAGACCGTCAGCGGCCGCAATCCGGTCGTGGAGTCGCTGCGCGCCAAGGTGCCCGCCACCGCGCTGTACGTGGCCCTCGGCAACGACCAGGACGAACGGATGACCGAGGCGATCTCGGTCGCCGGTAAGGCTGGCATCCCGATCCTGGAGATGTCGCGCACCCAGATGGACAAGATGACCGGCGGCATCGTCCACCAGGGCATCGCGCTGCAGGTCCCTGCATACTCATACCTGCACCCGGACGACCTCTTGGCCAAGGCGCTCGCCTCGGCTCAGCCGCTGCTCGTGGCTCTCGACGGGGTGACCGACCCCCGCAACCTCGGCGCCGTGGTCCGCTCGGCCGCGGCCTTCGGCGCCCAGGGCGTCCTGGTGCCCGAGCGACGCAGCGCCGGGATGACGGCCGCAGCTTGGCGCACGAGCGCCGGCGCCGCTGCCCGGATGCCTGTGGCCAGGTGCACGAACCTGGCGCGCGCCCTCACGGCGTACAAGGAGGCGGGGCTGTTCACGGTGGGACTGGCCGCGTCGGGAACGGTCTCGATCGATGACCTCGACGTCGCCACCAGCCCGCTGGTGGTCGTCGTCGGCTCTGAGGGCGACGGGCTCGGCCGCCTCGTCGAGCAGACCTGCGACCTGACCGTGAGCATTCCGATGTCTGAGCTCACCGAGTCGCTGAACGCGGGCATCGCCGCGGCTGTCACGCTTGCTGAGGTCGCCCGGCGCCGACGCGCGAGCTGACCTTCACCGGGACCATGGCAGTCCGCAACCCGGCGTGCACGAAGCCGTTGTCGGGGTAACAGCCGGCAGCGTGCCCTTCTCTCGGGCTGGTCGATGTGACCTGCAACATCGGCGACGACGTCACCCGAGCTCCTCAGGAAGCACCGCGCGTTCGCCCGGGTCACGCCGAGCCCTGCGTGACCCGTCAGATCATCACCGCCCTGAAGACCGCGACCCGGCACAAGCACGGCCTTCTCAACCATGACGTCGGCTTCAGCCGCCCGATCGGCCGCGACGCTGACGGCGGGGCCGGCGAGCGGTTTGTCGACAACGCCCTGCAGTGCCAGCTCGAGGGCCATCATGGAGCGGTCGGCCCCTACACCGGGTTGGCCGACCTGTCAGGGGCCGACGGCCCACCCAGGGGGGGTTGGGGAGGCCGCCGGCGATCCTGGGTGCTCCTGCCCGACAGTTTGTGCAAGGTACACAGAAAGCCACGGGAGCGCAGCACTCACGCCAAGTTCTACGGTACCCCCACCGACGTCCTCACACCTGACGGTGGCGTACTCGTACTCGTACTCGCCGTCGCCGGTGGTGCCCGGGTGTTGTTCGGCAGAGACACCAAGAAACGCACGACCAACGCGATCGGCCCGAAAGTGTCGACGTTGACCCCTGCCGACCCGGTCCTTGGACCGGTCGTGCCAGGTACGACGCCGAAGGCCACCGTCACGCCGAATAACTGTCAGGCCCGTCGCTGCCACCAAGCCGGCCGTGGCGACCGCTCTGACGTCGACCAGGCCCCGGTGAGCAAGCCGCCGGCGGGTAAGCCGCAGCACTGCCAGGGAGGAGGCCTGCTGTCATGTGTCAGTCGTGTCCGGTCCGGTAGGTGCTTGAGGCCCCTGCGCGGCTCCGACGAACGCTGAGCCCGTAGGCT
>JAYTHM010000334.1:0-4549 GCA_043732645.1 Frankiales bacterium | reverse complement strand
GCGGCCGCGTGCTGCTGCTTGTACGCGCTGTAGCTGCGCGCGGCGATGGCCTGGGCCTGCAGCGCCGCCGGCTCGAAGAAGGAGGAGGACTCCCGAGGCACGACGCCCCGCAGGTAGCTCTCCATCGGCACGTCGTTGACGGTGGCGACGCTCGCCGCGCTGAGCTTCACCGAGCGGATCGAGCCGCGGTAGTCCCGGCTCGTGCCGTCCGCATAGGCGACCCGGACAGCTGCGGCACCGCCAAACCGCACCGGGCCGGCCACCACCGTCTTGCCGGCCAGGGCGTAGGTATGCCAGACGCCGTTGACCCGCTGCTGCACGTGCAGGCCGGCGGCGTCCACAAGCGACCGCCAGCGCTCGCGCCCCCCGGGCAGCGTCGCGTGGGCGCCGGTCGCGAGGTCGGTGACGACCAGCCCGGTGCCGGGATAGACCTCCGTGCTGTTGCCGGTGTCGGCGGACAGCAGAACCCGGATCGCGGTGTTGGGCAGCGCCCCGGCAAGCGTGTTCGGGTAGTAGGTGCTGACGATCTGGTCGGCCGTCTTGCCGAGGGTGGCGCCGCCCTGAGCGCCCCACTGCGACAGCCCGTGACCGTGCCCCCAGCCGTGCCCCTCCATCGCAAAGCTTCCGCTGGCGGGCACCGTGTAGGTCTCGTCGACCGCTTGCGCGGCGGTGACAGGCAGGGTGACCGCGAAACTGACCAGCAGGCCCGTGAGCGCGAGCAAGGAGCGGCGTACGGGCATGTGAAGGGGGTCCAGACGTGGGGCGTGGTCGTCAGTCAAGCCTCGGCCGGGGTCTCCGTTCGCTTGAGGGGGATTGGCCAAGTGTCCCACGGGTAACACCGGGCCGGCACTCACGCCGATGTGCGGGTCCGCTTGGTGGTGACCGTGGCGCTGACCTTCTCGGCCACCGCCACCGGCGTCCCGTCGGCGGGGCTGATGAGCCCGAACCGCATCTTCTTGGTGTGCTCGAGGGTGTCTTCGATCAGCGACCGGTTTGTGCGGAGCAGGTCGCTGATGATGCCGATGATCGCGCTCAGGAAGCTCATCACGATCAGCACGGTGCCGATCAGCAGCGACTGCAGGTGGGCGCCCGGGTAGTCGCCGAGCTGCAGGATCGCGTAACGCACGAACGGGATGAGGCCGAACACCCCGAACAGGGCGGCGAAGAAGCTGAAGATGACGTACGGCTTGTACATGATGTAGGCGCGGATGATCGCGCCGGCGCTGTTGAGCACGTGCTGGTAGGTGCTCTTGAACAACCGCGACTCGCGGGTCTTGGCGTTCGTCGTGATCGGGAGGCTGGCGATCGCGAGCTTCTTGTTGCCCGCCTGGATGATCGTCTCCATGCAGTACGAGAAGCGGGTGATCGTGTTGAGCAGCATGAGGCTGTCGCGGGAGTAGGCGCGGAACCCGCTCGCGGCGTCGGGCAGGTCGGTGCCGGCAGCCTTGTTGACGATCTTGCTGCCGAGCTTCTGGAGCATCACCTTCGGGCCGCTGAAGTGCTCGACCAGGTGGACCTGGCGGTCGGCGATCACGATGTCGGCCGTACCGGCGATGATGGGCTGTACCAGGTCAGCGATGCGCTCCTGTGGGTACTGGTTGTCACCGTCGGTGTTGACCACGATGTCGGCCCCGAGCTCCAGCGCGCGCTGGACGCCGTCGTGGAAGGACCGGCCCAGGCCGCGGTTGCGGGCGTGCCGGACGAAGTGGGTGACGCCGTGCTCGCGGGCGACCTCCACGGTGCGGTCGCTCGAGCCGTCGTCGATGACCAGCACGATGATCTCGTCGATGCCAGGGATCTGCTTCGGGATCGTTGACAGGACGGCCGGGAGCGTCTCCTCCTCGTTGAGGCAGGGGACCTGGACGACTAGACGCACGGGATTCGACCCCTTAGCTCGGCTGGAGCGCCCCACTTTAGTCGGCGCGAACACGCAAGGCGCGCCTCCTTGACGTGTGCCGAGCCACGCGTGGCGTGCACGCGAGGACTCAGCACACCTCGGTACGGGCGGGCGCTCAGTTGCCTGGGTTGACGATCCGCGCGGCGCCGTGCGCCCGGCTCGACAGCGCGCCGTAGTGCCCCTGGTAGCCGAACGGCTTGCTTGACGTCCTGGATGTCGATGATCCAGGACGCGCCGATCTTGGCGGCGTCGAGTCCTCCGGCATGCTGACGGTTGGGTCGCGTCGCCTCACTCGCACACCCTCACCGCGGTCAACCTGCCTCGAGGCCGGCCCTGTCGAGGTACCGCTCGACCCGGTAGCCACCGGTCGCCCCGAAGTGGCTGATCTGCTGGCCCTTGCACGGGTAGCCCTTGGCGTACCGGCCGCTGGCGACGTCGCTGAGCGGGGCCGCGGCCCCGGGTCTTCTCGGGCCGCGATACGCAGTCAGGCGAGCGCGGTCAGGTCGGCGTCGACCATCCGGCCGACCAACTCGGTGAACCCCACAGTCGGTGCCCACCCCAGCTCGCGCCGCGCCTTCGCGGAGTCGCCGACCTGCAGGGACGTGTCGGCGGGGCGCACGAAGGCCTCATCGACCCGGACGAGCCGCTCCCAGTCGGCGACGCCGGCCCGCGCGAACGCCACCGCGACGAAGTCCCGCACCGAGTGTGCAACGCCCGAGGCCACCACGTAGTCCGACGCGGCCGAGGCCCGCGCAGCCAGCACGAGGGCGTCCACATAGTCCGGCGCCCAGCCCCAGTCCCGCCGGGCGTCAAGGTTGCCGAGCACCAGCTCGTGGTCGAGCCCGCGGGAGATCCGAGCCGCCGCGCGGGTGATCTTGCGGGTCACGAACGTCGGCGACCGCCGGGGTGACTCATGGTTGTAGAGCACCGCGCTCACCGCGTGCAGCCCGCGGCCGCGGTAGACCCCGACGAGCTGGTGCGCAAACGCCTTGGAAGCGCCATACGGCGAGTTCGGCCGGAGCGGGGTGGCCTCGTCCTGCGGTGACACCAACGCATCACCGAAGATCTCCGCCGAGGACGCCTGGACGAACCTGACCTGCCGGCCGGTCGAGGACTGGAACTGCCAGACCTGCTCGAGCAGCCGCGCCACCCCGAGTGCTGTGACGTCCGCGGTCAGTACTGGCCGCTCCCACGAGAGCGCCACCGAGCTGATGCCTGCCAGGTTGTAGACCTCGTCCGGAGCCACCGCCAGCACCACCGCAGCCAGCGAGGCTTCGTCGGTCAGATCGCCTGGGTGAAGCTGCACCGACGGGCAGCGGGCGAGCAGGTCCGCAACCGGATCACCGCCGTGCACCATCCCATGGACCGCACAGCCCTCGGAGAGCAGCCGCTCCGCGAGATAGCCGCCGTCCTGTCCGGTGATGCCGGTGATCAACGCGGACGTCAACGGCCGGCGAGCTTCTTCTGCAACTCCAGATCACTGTCCACCATCATGTCGACCAGCTCCGTGAAGCCCACCGTTGGCTTCCAGCCGAGCTTGTGGGCGGCCTTGGCCGCGTCCCCGATCAGCAGGTCCACCTCGGCCGGCCGCATGAACGCCGGGTCCTGCAGCACGTAGCCCGACCAGTTGTCGATCCCGACCCGCGCGAACGCGACGCCGAGCAGCTCGCGGATGGTGTGCGTCTTCCCAGTCGACACGACGTAGTCGTCGGCGACGTCCTGCTGGAGCATCCGCCACATCGCGTCCACGTAGTCGCCGGCGAAGCCCCAGTCCCGCCGGGCGTCGAGGTTGCCCATCGTCAGGGTGTCCTGCAGCCCGAGCGAGATCCGGGCGACCGCCTGCGACACCTTGCGGGTCACGAACTCCGGCCCGCGCCGCGGCGACTCGTGGTTGAACAAGATCCCGCTGGAGGCGTGCATGCCGTACGACTCGCGGTAGTTGATGGTCATGTAGTGCCCGAAGACCTTGGCCACGCCATAGGGCGAGCGCGGCCAGAGCAGTGTCTCCTCACGCTGCGGAACGTGCTGCACCTTGCCGAACATCTCCGAGCTGGATGCTTGGTAGAACCGCACGGCCGCAGGCTCGGACCCGCAATGCAGCCGGGTGGCCTCCAGGATGTTCAGTACACCCTTCGCTGTCACCTCTGTGGTGACGTGGGCGTTCTCCCAAGAGTAGGCAACGAACGAAATCGCCCCGAGATTGTACACCTCTGTGGGTTGAGAGTCATGAAGCGCCCGCATCAGCGACGAAAGATCGGTGAGGTCCCCGGTCAGCAACTGCACGCCAGGGACGGTCGACCGCACCAACTCGTACTTGGGGTTGTTCTGGCCACGGATCAGGCCGAACACGTCGTAGCCCTTGTCAAGGAGCAGCTCGGCGAGGTAGAGGCCGTCCTGGCCGGTGATGCCGGTAATGAGGGCGCGCGAAGCGGAGGTCACGGCCGCAGGTTACTGCGGGACCTCCACCCGATGGCGGCGCGCAGCAGCCACCGCGATCCCCGCCCAGACCGCGTCGCCCAGGCTCATCAAGGCGCGGGAGACGAGCGCGACCAGTAGCGCCTCCTCCTTGGCGAGAACCGGCGACAACCCGACCACCAGCGCCGCTTCCCGGACACCGGCGCCGGCAGGGGCGATCACGACCAGGAACCCGAG
>JAYTHM010000333.1:0-4549 GCA_043732645.1 Frankiales bacterium | reverse complement strand
GGCAAAGTAGCCGGTCTCAGTCATGGCTCAAGGCTGTCGGGGTGCGGCTCGGAGCACCTGAGTAGGACTATGAGAGAGCGGCGAGGCGCTCGAAGACGGGGGCCAGCCGCTCGAGGTAGCGCTCCGGTCGGCAGACCTCGTCGAGGCGGGCCTCGTGGAGCTCCTTGCCGGCCTGCTTCGCTTGAGCCGTCAGGGTTTCCCGGAACGGCGTGCCTGTCTCCCAGGTCTGCATCGCGGCGGCCTGCACGAGCGCGTACGCGTCCTCGCGACTCAGCCCACCGTCGACGAGCTCCAGCAGGACGGTCGAGGTGTAGATCAGCCCGCCCGAGCTCTCCAGGTTGACGCGCATGCGGTCGGTGTCGACGACCAGGCCGGTCACGAGTCGGGTCGTCAGGTTCAGCAGGTAGTCGGTGGCGATGCTCGCGTCGGGCAGGCAGACCCGCTCGGTCGAGGAGTGGCTGATGTCCCGCTCGTGCCACAGCGGGATGCCCTCCATGACGGGTACGACGGCAGCGCGGACGATCCGGGCCATGCCGGCTATCCGTTCCGACGCGATGGGGTTCTTCTTGTGGGGCATCGCGCTCGAGCCCTTCTGCCCCTTGCCGAACGGCTCCCACAGCTCGCGGACCTCGGTGCGTTGGCCGTGCCGGACCTCCAGAGCGAAGGCCTCGCACACCGTCGCGATGATCGCGAGTGCGCTGACCCACTCGCTGATGCCGTCACGGATCACGACCTGGGTGGCGGCGTCCGTAGGCTTCAGGCCGAGCTTGGCAGCGACCGCGGTCTCGACGTCACCGGAGATGTTGGAGTAGGTGCCGACGGCTCCGCTGATCTTCGCGATCGCGATGGACGCGCGGGCGGCCCTGAGGCGATCCCGCGAGCGGGCCATCGCGAAGGCAAGGTCGGCGACGCGGTGGCCCCAGGTCGTCGGCTCGGCGTGGATGCCGTGCGTGCGACCGACCCGCACCGAGTCCTTGTGGGTGAGGCCGAGCTCGCGCAGGGCGGCGACCAGGGCGTCAGCCTTGGCCAACAGCAGGTCCGTGGCCTCGACGAGCTGCAGCGCCAGTGCGGTGTCGAGCAGGTCGCTGGACGTCATGCCGTAGTGCACGTGCGCCGCCGCCTCGCGGGGGCTCGTGTTGTCGGCCCAGGCGGAAAGGAAGGCGATCACGTCGTGCTGCGTGACGGCCTCGATTTCGGCGACCGCCTCCGGAGTGGGGGCCTTCGCTTTCCGCACCGGCTCGACGCTCTCGGCCGGCACCGTGCCCGCCTCCGCGTGCACCTCGAGCACGAAGATCTCGACCTGGCACCACAGCTCGTACTTGTGGGCCTCGCTCCAGACCCGGCCCATCTCAGGCAGGGTGTAGCGCTCGATCACGGCGACTCCTTCAGGCGGGTACGTCGAGTGTGCGCCCATTCTCCCAGAAGCCACCCTCGGCCCACTGAGCGTCACAGCGCGAAAGGGACGGCCGCTTCGTTCTCGTGCGATCTGGGCTCGTGCGACATCAGATCTCGGTCGTTCGGATGAGCCGGATTCCGGGGACCGACGCGGGAAGGTCGTGCCGTAGGGACGCACCGCGGGGGCTGTCGTTGACCTCCAGGATGACGTGCAGGTCCAGGAAGTCCGGCTCCGGCAGGTCCTCGGGATCGACCGCGCGGTGATTGGACACGATGCGGAAGCTCTCGGCGAAACGCTCCCCTGACTGGAAGTACACACCTCCCAGGTAGTCGCTGTCGTGCTCGGTGAAGGGCTGACCCAGAACTGCCCCGAGCAGCGTGCGCAGCTTCCTCCATGGTGACAGCTGAGGTCCCGTAGATGTCGAAGGTCCTCACGGTGTGGGCACTCCTAAGTGGGGACTGCGGCCACAGCATCGTCGATGCTCCGGTAGATCATGAAGTGAACGTCCCTCCCCGCCAGCTCGGACAACGACTAGGCCAACTCTGCCAGCCCGAGCTGGCGCAGCTCGGCAACGTTGAGTGGCCCAGTCCGCAAGCCGCCTGAACGCAGGCGCACGCCAGCCGCCTTGGCAGCCTGCAACAGGTCCTCGCTGCCCAAGGCGACGTCGAAGTCGCTGACCCGGCCGACATCAAGGGCAATACCGCTCACGAAGCTCGTGCCCGTCACGGAGCTTCCCTGAAAGGCAGCCGTCGTACCGGGGAAGCCCGCCTTGGCAAGGCCTTCGTGAAGCGTCCTCGCGAACCGTCGGTAGCTTCGTGCCCCGGCGAAGCCAAGCGGAAGCACCTTCGCGCCAACGCCCTCCGTCAGGGCTGCGACCGCCCGCGGGGCCAGCCAACGGGCAAACGGGTGAACGGCACCTGCACCCGCGCCCAGTCCCAGGTCCAGGTCCAGTGCCGCATGGGTCGTGAGGGCGGTGAGGTCGAGGTGGCCAGTGGCCTGGACCTAGCGGAACGCGTCGTAGTCGATGAGGCTGGCGGTGACGGCGATCGGGGGTTTGATGAAGGTCGCGACGGCCCGGAGGGCATGCAGGGCGCGGACGGCGACCGTGACGGCTTCAGCCGCTTCGACGTCGGCCGCGCTGGCGGTCCCGACCGTGGCGGTGGTCGCGGCGACCTCGGCGCTGACGATCGCAGCATCAGCTGCGGCCGCAGCAGGCGCGGCAGCACCGATCGTGACGACCACGACGACGGTGGTGACGACCACGACGACGGCGACGGTAAGAATCTTGCCCAGGCTCCAGTGGTGCTGCTCATGGGCTTTGTCCAGGACGTGGGAGTAGTCCTCGAACTTCTCAGCGGCCTCGTGCAGGACGCGCGCGACCTGTCGGGTCCGGGCGTCGAGCTCACACAGCGGATGGTCGGCGGCGCGAGCGCTGCTGCCGGTCCAGTGCTGATGTGCGCCAGCAAGGACCGCGTGCGCTTGGGTCTGGGCGGCGGCGAGCTCGTCGGCGCAGGTCCGCAGGGCTCAGGCCATCTGCCGGGCCGCCGCGGCATCCCCTCCCGGCGGCTTGGGCAGCTCGAAGGTCTGCTCCGGCGCGAGCTCAGCAACGGGAGGGGCAATCACCGCCACTCCGTCAGCAGACGAGGACGGCTCGGGACCGGCATACCAGGGGATGAAGGCATGGCCGAACCGTGGCAGAGAAGCAGACAACGCCTTGGAAGTTGTCCACAGAACCGGGTTGAGGCAGAAGCGACCTCAGTTAGCGGAGGGCCGCCTTCTCGAAGTCGTCCTTGAAGCGCCACAGCCGCTGCCGGAGCTCGATGTCGCCGACCGCGAGCATCTGGACGGCGAGGACGGCGGCGTTGAGGGCGTTGTCGATGCCGACGGCGGCGACGGGAACACCGGGAGGCAGCTGCGTCAGGCCGAACAGCGCGTCGTGGCCGTCGAGCGAAGCGCCCTGGAGCGGGACCCCGACGACGGGCAGGACGACGTGCGCGGCGACGATCCCGGCCAGGGCGGCGGAGCCGGCGGAACCGGCGATGACGACCTCGACGCCGCGCGGCTCGAGCTCGCTCATCCACTCCGCAAGGGCCCGCGGGGAGCGGTGCGGCGACATGCAGACCTCGTCGTAGGCGACGCCGAAGCGGGCCAGCAGCGCCCCCGCCTGGGCCATCTGGTCGTGCTCGGCCGGGCTGCTGTAGATGATCGCGACCCGCGCCGTGCGCTCGTCGCCGTCCAGCCTCTGCGTCATGCGCCCTCCACCTGAGTCGGAACCGAAATCTCACCACGGGCGGCCTTCGCCGCGATGTCGGAACGGGAGAATCCACCCCTCAGGTGTACGGCAGCCACGCCCTCGTAGGCGCGGGTCCGGGCCTCGGCGAGCGAGCTGCCCGTGGCGGTCACCGACAGGACGCGGCCTCCGCTGGCGAGGACCTCACCATCGTCGGACAGCCGGGTGCCGGCATGAAGAACGGTCACGCCTTTGGGCAGGTCACCGACGACGACCTCGTCGCCGGTAGCCGGCGTACCGGGGTAGTTCTCGGCGGCGACGACGACGGTGACGGCGGCACCCGGGCGCCAGACCAGCGCAGGCTCGGCGGCCAGGGTCCCGTTGGCGCAGGCAAGCAGCAGCCCGGCGAGCGGGGTGTCGAGCAGAGCCAGGACGACCTGCGTCTCCGGGTCACCGAAGCGGCAGTTGAACTCCACGACCTGCGGCCCGCGGGAGGTCATCGCGAGGCCGGCGTAGAGCAGTCCGCTGAACGGGGTCCCACGGGCGGCCATCTCGTCGATGACGGGCTGCAGGACCGTCATGAGGACGTGCTCGACGGTGCCGGACGGCAGCCACGGCAGCGGCGCGTAGGCACCCATCCCACCGGTGTTCGGGCCGGTGTCGTCATCGCCCACCCGCTTGTGGTCCTGCGCGGGGAGCAGCGGCACCACTTTCGTACCGTCGGTGAGGGCGAACAGCGAGACCTCGGGCCCGTCGAGGAAGTCCTCGATGACCACGCACGCGCCGACGGTCGAGAGGGCGTCGCGGGCGAAGTTCTCAGCGTCGATCCGGTCGCTCGTCACGAGCACGCCCTTGCCCGCAGCCAGGCCGTCGGCCTTCACGACGTACGGCGGGACGCGGCGCCGGAGGGCCTGCACCGCCTC
>JAYTHM010000332.1:0-4558 GCA_043732645.1 Frankiales bacterium | reverse complement strand
AGTTTCCTTGCCCCACCCTGGTCGATTCGGGCTTCACGGTCGAGATCAGCGACGTGGGTGAGGGTGAGCTTCCCCTCGGTCAGGGTGCCAGTCTTGTCAGTGCAGGCGACGTCCACGCGCCCGAGGGCCTCGACCGCTCCGAGGCGCCGAACCAGCGCCTGACGTTTACCGAGGCGCCTCGCCACGGCGGCCTCTCCCATACTCGCGAGTAGCGGCAGGCCTTCTGGAACTGCGGCCACCGCTACGCTCGTGCCGACTACCAGCAGCGGCAGTAACGGCTGGCCACGGAGCAGGCCCGAAAGGACCACGATGACCCCGCTCCCGGCGATCAGCGGCATGATCTGATGGAAGAGCCGGGCCAGACGCGTGCCCAGTGGGCTGGACTCCAGTTCGTTCTCACTCGCGGCCAGCGCAGCGGCGGTCGCGCCCATACGGGTGCCCGCGCCCACTGCGAATACGATGGCCCGTCCGGTCCCTACCGTTACGTCGCTGCCTTCAAGAAGAATGCGGCCCTCCGGTGTCCCAGCATCGGGATTCTTGGGCACTGGCAGCGACTCGCCGGTCAGGGCCGCCTCATCTACTTCCAGGTTTTGAGCTCCGAGCAACCGAGCGTCAGCAGAGACCCTGTCGCCGCTGGCGAGCAACAACACGTCACCAAGCACCACCTGATCAGCCGGAATCGTGACCGTGACCCCGTCCCGCAGCACCCGGGCGCTCGCCGAGCTAAGTTGCTTGAGGCTGTCCGCTGCCTGCCCGGCTCGCCCTTCCTGCCACGCGCCTGCCAGGACATTCACCCCAACAGTCGCCAGAATGAGCGCCGCGTCCAGCGGCGACCCCAGCACGAATGAAATCGCAGCGCCCGCTGCGAGGATGCCGGTCAGGGGCGAAGCGAGTTGGCTGAGCAAGGTCTTTCCTACGCCGTTTCGCCGCTCCTTTGCGGGCGCTGCCCGTTGCCTCGCCGTCGCCTGGAAGGTTGTCAGGCCAGCTGGGGCACTGTCCAACGTCTTCATGACGTCGTCCATATTGCGCGCCCCCCACCGTTCAGGACGCGGGTCGGCGAGGCGTGTAACGCTGGAACGCGGGGGCTTGCCACCGCGCAGCCGCAGCCACCCGTCGGCCAAGGCCGTCAGGCTGGCTACGTACACCGGAATCGAGGCGCGGGCCAGCCCTGCCCCGCCAGACATTCCCAACACGATACCCGCGATGTTGGCCGCGATCGACAAAATCACCGAGTTACGCACTGTCACCTTGCGGGCGGCAGCAGCCGTTACGATCTCCGCCACAGCCCCCAGATCGGGCGCGAGCAGGTCGGCCCGCGCAGCAAATCGTCCACTTCGGCCCGAGGTGAGACCGATGGCAAGGTCGCTCGCTTCAAACGCTTCAGCAGCCTCGACGTTGTCGGACAGGACGGCCACCCGCGCTCCTTGTGCCTGTCGCGCACGAACGGCGGCCACAAGGTCATCGCCACTCAACAAAGCCACTCCCACGCGGTGGGCGAAAGCGTCAGCGACGTCTGAGTCACCACTACGTAACAGCGCCAGCTCAACCCCATGCTGACGGCACACCTCGATCAGTTCAGGTGCGCCCAGTGCCAGCCGAGGTCGCAAGGCGATCAGGCCGAGTGCGCGCCCATCCTCACTCCGCAGCGTCAGGAGAGTTCCGCCTTGCCCGCGCAGCCGTTCGCTCGCTGGAGTATTCTCGTCTTCGCGTACTGGGCCGAGGGTGTAGTGGCGTTCACGCACCTTGCCTCTGGCCACCCCGTCCGTAAATCCGCCGTCCTCGCCTATCGACTGGCGGCTCGCGCGGAAAGCCGGCCCCCAGGGAGAACCCGCCGCGCCCGAGACGGCAGCAGCGATGTCCTGCACTTCAGTCATCTCAAGTGTTTCATTCATCGGGAGGACGCCAGTGAGTTCCACTCCATCAGTTAGGACCCGGGGTGAGTCGAGGAGCAGGAGGTCCGGTAGGTGCACCCCGCGCCCAGGTCGGGTTCCAACGACGATGACGCCTGAGCGCAGCACCCGGTCCGAAGCGGACAGGCCTGAGGCCTCCGTGCCGACCAGGGCCGCTCGCGGGTTGACGAGCAGCAGCGACTCGAACGTCCGTCCGAACGAGCGTGTGAAGACTGCCGTGCCCACCGCATAGGCAAGCGAAAGTGGTCCCAGCACGTTCAGGTATCGGTCCTGGAGACTGGGCGTGGGTGGAACCGGGCGGACCTGCGGGACGAAGCTTTCTCCGTCCTGCAACTCGACCATGAACGGCCCACCCCGCAATCGCGCGCCAGCCGGAAGAATGACCCCGGGCGCGGCGGAGATGGGCAGTCCATCCGGTCCGCTCGCCGTGCCGTGCCCCTCGATAACCTTCGCGGCGCGCGGCGCACGTTCGCCCGCCTCCAGCCGGATGGTCGCGCCCGGCGATGTGTCCGCCGAATCTTCGAGCTGCGCCTCATAACGGTGGAAGGCGCGGCGCCGTGCCAACACTTCGGTGAGCAGACGCAACGATTCTACCGCCGTAGTGATGAGGCCCAGTAAGCTGCCTGAGAAAGCCAGCGCTATGATGTTCGAGCTGCCAAAGACCAGATCGGCCACGTTGCGCCCAAGTAGACTCCGTAGTCCGTTGCGGGTAGCCGGGAATCCCTGAAGGATGCCCAAGGTACTCGCTACTCCCACCGCTCCCGGCGCACTGACCTGAATTCCCGCCACCTGCCGCGCAGCAAGGATTCCCAAGCCCAGCGAAGCACCGACCGTACGTGTCGCGCTCTGCACCAGCGGGGCCGGGTCGAGCGGATGGGTGGGGTTGTCCTCGCCGGGAAGGTCAGGTAGTTCCATGTCGGCGATTTCCGAGATCAGCTCGCGAATGTCCTGCTGGTGCTCGTGGAATTCGACCAGCACGCGCCCGGTCAGGATATTGACCCGCGCTCTTACGCCAGGCCGGCGTTCCAGGCGCTCAACGAGGCGCTGTGAGAGGCCGGCATCGCGCTCTAAGCCGCGTACGGCGATGCGTGCCCGCCTCTGCCCGCCACGCCCAGTCGAGATGACGCGCGGTGCCTGGGCATGCCCGGTAGAGGCGACCTCCCCCTGAACGCGCGGCTCCGCTGCCAGATGATCGACGCCTGGCGCTTCCGGTATCTGGCGCAAAGCGCCCAGGATCGCTTCGTCATTGATCCTCTGAGCGTCGTACAGCACCAGCAGGTTGTCTGTTGTTGAGTTCGCCGCGACGGCGTTTACCCCCGGCAGATTGCGAAGGTGAGCTTCAACAGCGCGTACATCTCGCCGCGACAAGTCGGGCACGTGCACACGAGCACGTCCAGGGAGCGAGCGGATCATGCGAGGTTGTGGGGGAGACAAGGTCATGTCAATAGCGTCCTCAAAGCAAAAACAAGAAGAAATGAGAGCCGGGGTGGGCAAGAAAAACATACCGACCCAGACCAAGCGATGGTGATACAGAAGCCTCTACCTTCTGTATCACCAATGGACGGTTCGTTGTTAAATACGGCCCTTGCCGCGAATGTTTTGTGCCTCGGCCCAGATATCTTCAGCTTCCTCACGAGCGCGGCCGCCCCACACCTGGATACGCCGGCCCAATAGGGCAGCGAGGTGACCGACCCTCTCCCCGGCGCGGTCCACCATGCCCTCGGCGCGTTCTAACTCCGCGCTCAAATCCGGTTCGGCGTCTTTGCCCTGGACAGACGTTGCCTTCACTACGGCAGGAGGTGTGACGACCTTCTTATGCTCATAGTTACGGCGCGTCAACGTTCGCACGCGCTGAGCCGCGAGCGCGGCGAGGTGACCGACTCTCTCCCCAGCCTGGTCTACAAGGCCTTCGGCGCGCTGTATGGCGTTGTTCACATCTTGTCCGTCAACAGCGGAGGATTCCGGTGCCTGGGCAGGTGTGCGCTTCGCGGCCGGGCTACTCACCGACACTTCCTTCTTTCCGCGGAGAGGCGCGGCGGCCACGACTCGGAGTGTCCGTCTGGGCAGCACTCGGCACAGTCTTCGTTTTATCAGCGGATTCAGACGCAGTGGCCGTGCTGCTCGACACCCTTTCGTTTGCTGCGTTAGTCGGCGCGGCCGCAGTGACGTTGTTTGTCTCGCCTCGCGTCGCCCCCTGTCCGGCACCGCGCCCAACACCGCGCGCGAACGATCCCACCGCGTCGGCTGCTTTCAGAACCCCTGCCAGACCATAAACCGCACCCTTACGCAACACATTCCGCGCCCGAGGCGACATTACAACTGCCGTCACCGCGACCGCGACCGCTACCTCGGATTCCATGTAGTCGTCCATTGCCATGTCTGCCTCCTCTCTGGTCATCGGCGCTAGGCACAGGAGCGGCCCAGAAGTATGTCCGAAGACCCAGTTTAGTCAGGGATGTGTCTCCTTGTCTATTTATGAGAGCAAAACATAACCTACCGTCAGAAAAATTGACAGAGGTAAGACAGTCACGTAAAAATATTTGAGGTTGGCTCTTCCTGGGTTTCAGGGAGCTGAGGTCAGAAGCAGGGCGAGCAGTGGGCTGAGGAGCGACTGACCGCGTTGCCGAATATTGTGCATGGTCTGAAAG
>JAYTHM010000331.1:0-4562 GCA_043732645.1 Frankiales bacterium | reverse complement strand
CACCCTTCTCTCCGGCGTTGGTGCAACCATCGTGCTCGGCCACGATCGCGGCCTCGTACCCCCAGTGAAGCGCCGTCGAGTCGGCCGAGGCGCCGGATCTGGTGAGCTCACACGCCCATCATGCGGGCGGGTGAGAACAGCTGTAGTCATGGCCATCAGATTGGGTAATCCACTCTCGCCCTGCAGGGATGAAGATCTACTGAAGGTGTCTCGCGAGAGCCTGACAGACAGCGGATCGCTGAGGCTGTGGACTGTCAGCCAGTCCGGCAGGTCGAGGTCGTCGACGAACAGCTCCCACAGCCCTAGGGCAATGATGACCTGCACGGTGGCGATGAGGATCAGGTCCACGACGTTGAGCCGGACGACCAGCGTCTGGTCGGACTTCCCGCCTCCGGCGAGCAGGAGCCGAACCATGTCGATCGCTTTAGCCGCTGACAAGCGCATCGTCAGGGTGCTGGTAAGGGCGAGAATGAGGCTGGCGACAGCGACGAGGAACCTCAGCCGGTGCACCGTGATACTCCCCGTGAGGCTCTGTCGGGCAGCTGATGACTCGTGCCCGGTTGCTGGAGCCCTGGCAGCCAGGCCACTTAAAAACCGCTGGACGCCACCACGACTTGCCAAGGCCCTTCGCCATGTGGAGGGGGGTCGGAGAGCGCACCGCTGTCGACGAGCTGAGCTGCGGAGAGGCAGTTACGTCGGCATCCAGACGGCGTGGTCATGTGCGAAATAGACCCTTGACGGATCCAGCTCGACGAGTCGCCTCATCCAAGCAGGTGTCACCGGTAGGGGAGGCGGATGGCCGCAGTTGGACGCGCGAAGGGCCAATGCGTCGGCGCTAAAGGCCTTGAATGTGTCGTGGGACTGCCCGGCGAGCACGATGACACTGCCGTCGCCGCTGCGAACAATGACTGACTGGTGGCCGTCTGTGTGCCCAGGAGTCGGGATGACCGTGACTCCGGGGAAGATCCCGACGTCACCGGAGGCCCTTTCGTAGGCGAGACCAGAGGCGTCCACGAGCTCGGGCAGCGTGTAGTCCGCAAGATACGCCGATGCGAGCTCCACCTCCTGCACCACGATCGGCAGGCCCGTGAGCGATGGGTTGCCGCCGCAATGGTCAAAGTGCAGATGGCAGTTGGCGACCACCGTCAGATCGTTGACAGCGAGCCCGGCCGCGTGCAGCGCGTCGGGCAGCGCGATGCGTCGTGGGCGGTAGTAATCATCGACATCTGGGCTCGAGCCCATCCCGCTGTCGAGCAGTAACGTGCCTTGGGGATGTGGCACTACGTAACCCAACACCGGCTCGACCCGACTCGAGGCGCTGCCCGTCTCCCCAGCCGGCCGCACGAAATAGCCGAAGTCGAGGCGTAAGACAAAGATCTCCGGACCCACCCCGCCGACGGTGGCCAGTAGCTTTATCGCCAGTCTCCTTCGGCAACAGTGAACAGGTGCCGCACGGCCTCCGGGATATCGCGGTGACCAGCAGTGAGTAAGTGTAGGTACCAAGGTGATTTCGTGGAGCCACCAGGCCACCCCGGTCCGGCTCGAACCGGCCGGGATGATGCAAACCGCCGCACCTTGCTGCCGTACTCAGGCGAGGGTGAGGATCTCCGCGCCGGTGTCGGTGACGACCAGGGTGTGCTCAAACTGGGCGGTGCGGGAACGGTCCTTGGTGACGGCGGTCCAGCCGTCGTCCCACATCTCGTGGTGCCAGTCGCCGACGGTGATCATCGGCTCGATGGTGAAGGTCATACCCGGGACGAGGACGTCGCGGGCCTGCGGGTTGTCGTAGTGATAGACCTGCGGCTCGCTGTGGAAGGCGCGGCCGATGCCGTGGCCGACGAAGGCGCGCACCACGCCGTACCCGCGGGACTCGGCGTGGGCCTGGATGGCCCGGCCGATGTCGCGAACAGTGCCACCGGGTTTCACGGCGGCGATCCCGAGGTCGAGGCACTCGCGGGTGACGTCGACGAGTGCCCGCGACTCGGGGTCGACGTCGCCGACGAGGAAGGTCGCGTTGGTGTCGCCGTGCACACCGCCGAGGTAGATCGTGACATCGAGGTTGATGATGTCGCCGTCCTTGAGGACGGTGGAGTCCGGGATGCCGTGGCAAATGACCTCGTTGACCGAGGTGCATAACGACTTGGGGAACCCGTTGTAGCCCAGCGGGGAGGGGTAGCCGCCGCGCTTGAGGCACTCCTCGTGCGCGATCGCGTCGAGCTCGTCGGTCGTGACGCCGGGACGCACGGCCGAGCCGACGGTGGCCAACACCTCGGCCGCGGCCTTGCCGGCGACGCGCATCTTGGCGAGCGTCTCGGCGTCTTTGGGGGCGGAGCTCTCACGTACCCCGGGACGTCCCTGCGGGTCGTTCGCGTACGGCGGCCGGGCGATCTCGGCGGGCACGTCGCGGCGGGGGCTCTGCCTGCCCGGGCGCACGTAACGCTCGGCCTCGCGGGCGGCCTCGTGACGGCGGGCCTGCTCCGCGGCGGCGCGCGCCGGGTCGAGGTCGGCGATCCGGTGGCAGCGCTTGTACTTGCGTCCGCTTCCGCAGTGGCAGGGATCGTTGGCGGCCAGGGTGGGTGCAGTCATGATGTGGCCAGCGTAAGCCTTCAGGCCGGAACGGACGCCCTCAAGCGCCGGCGCCCGACCACGGCCAGGACCAGCCCAGACAGAGCAGCGAACAGGCCGGCAGCCAGCGCGGCGCGCAGGGTGATCGCGGCGTACACAGAGGCGGCCGAGCCGACGCTCACCGACGTCCCCATGAGAGCGAAACGTGACGACCGCTTCGCCGGGGCCATGGTGCTGGAGGGCAGGCGCTCCACTTTGTAGACGCCGACCAGCAGGAACGCCATCGCCACGACGAACCTCGCGACGAAGGAGGTAAGGCCTACCAGCAGGGTGCGTGTTCCGTTGCTCATCCAACGCAAGGTAGGGCGAACTGCCCGTCCTTTGCGGGGGTCAGTGCGCGCGGGCGGTGGCCGCGACAGCGAGCTCGCGCAAGACCGTGACGGCCTCGGGGGTGACGGCAGTGTCATCGAGGGAAGCGAGCGCCTGAGCTGTGCGGTCGGTGATGAGGTCCTCGACCCGGTCGACGGCCCTGGTGTCGACCAGGACGGTCTGCAGTGCCTCGACGCCGGCGAGGTCGAGGGCGGGGTCGCCGAGCAGTCGGCGTACGAGGGCGGCTTGGCTTTCTGTGGCGCGCTCGATGGCGAGGGCGACCAAGGCCGTGCGCTTGCCCTCACGCAGGTCGTCACCGGCCGGCTTGCCGGTGACGGAAGGGTCGCCGAAGACGCCGAGGACATCGTCGCGCAGCTGGAAGGCCTCACCGAGCGGCATGCCGTACGCGGTGTAGGTCGCCAGCACCTCCGGAGACGCTGAGGCGAGGCAGCCGCCGAGGTGCAGGGGCTCGACGATCGTGTACTTGGCGGACTTGAAGCGGGCCACCCGCAGCGCCGACTCGACGGTGCTGTGCCCGCGGACCTGCTCCAACAGATCGAGGTACTGCCCGGCCATCAACTCGGCCCGCATCGCGTCGAAGACGCGGCGCGCCTCGGGGTTGACGATGCCGCAGCTCATCAACAGCTCGTCGGCCCAGGCCAGGCACAGGTCGCCGAGCAGGATCGCTGCCCCGTTTCCGAACACGTCGGCCGAGCCCTCCCAGCCCTCGCTGGCATGCAGGGCAGCAAAGCGGCGGTGTACGGCGGGCCGTCCGCGCCGGGTGTCGCTGCCGTCCATGACGTCGTCGTGGATGATGGCGCAGGCCTGGAACAGCTCGAGAGCGGCCGCGGCCTGGACGATCTCGTCACTGTCCTGACCGCCCGCCCCGAGGTGCCCCCAAAAGCAGAACCTCGGCCGCAGGCGCTTACCGCCCGACAGGAACTGCGCGACCGCGTCGGTCATCGGCGCGAGCTCCTCACCCATCGCCAGCAGCGCCGGCTCGTGGTCGGCGACAAAGCCGTCGAGGGTCTTCTGGACTCGCCCGAGGAGGTCGGCGCTATCAAAAGCTCCCATGGTGCGAGCCTAGTCTTCGTGCAGCTAGCCATAGACAGAAGGACCGGCACGACTCAGGGCACGGGTACGGCGAGCGATGTATCGCTCGAGGCGGTGTGGGAGCTGGTTTCCGACTAACGTGCTCACATGGCCAGCCGCGCGATCTCCGACCTGCTCGCAACAGGGGAGCGGCTGTTTTCGTTCGAGTTCTTCCCTGCGCGGACGCCCGAGGGTGAAAAGCAGCTTTGGCAGGCGATCCGCGAGCTCGAGTCGCTGCAGCCGCATTACGTCTCGGTGACCTACGGCGCGGGCGGCTCGACGCGAGCGACGACGGTCGCGATGACCGAGCGGATCGCCAGCGACACCACCCTGACGCCCCTTGGGCATCTGACGGCGGTGGACCACTCCGTCGCGGAGCTCCGCAACATCGTCGGGCAGTACGCCGCAGCCGGCGTCCGCAACGTCCTCGCGCTGCGCGGCGACCCCCCGGGCGACCCGCAGGCACAGTGGCGTCAGCACCCTGCCGGCTTCGCCTACGCCTCCGAGCTCGTCGCGCTCGTCAAGGAGAGCGGCGA